>NZ_JBSXOH010000077.1:0-10472 GCF_056859355.1 Cyclobacterium sp. L-R | reverse complement strand
AAAAAGATCTCTATCAACTACTACCTTCCAATTGGGAGAAACATAAAATCAAGTAGCTCCTCAAAGCATAAAATCCAACAACTCAAAATTAATCTATATGGGTTCGTCGGATGCTTACAGACAAATAACATTGACTGCATTTACGACTTTGTATTTACTGACAATTTTATCGACTGATATATCCTTGGTTGGATATTGGACAGACATAGTTTTCTCGATACTCATTGTCTCCATAACATTGAAAGTGGTATTTAAGAGGAAGACAGAAAAAACTTGGTTGACATGGTCGCTTAGGGCATTGGCAATTCTAACCTCAATGGTCGTTTATGGTTTGCTTGGTCTGAATTTGATAAATCCATTTGCTTGGAATACATTCAAAATGAGAAGTTTCTATTACCAAAGTGTGGACGGCCGACTATTTAACGCTTATTTCAAACCAGTAGGTGCTTATGCGGGTGGAGAAGGAAGTTTTTGGATAACTGAGAGTCCGAGATTTTTACCATTCATTGAAATAGAAAAGTATTATGACGGCACTATACTATGGGACTTTAGAGATACGGAATGGGAAGGCGAACCAATTGAACAACATCAAGTCGTAAAGAATTATGTACAGGAAGAAGTGATTGAAAAAGAAAATATAGAAAATTACTCTCAATAACTAAGCATTCTGAAGGCTGGCCCTTCGATTCCGCACAGGGACCACAGGCTCAGGGGCCAGACCATCTTATCGGGAATTGTTTTTCCTTTCAGTGATTAAGGCCACTTTTCTGATGGTTTAAGCAGGGTTTTTGGGCGGTCTTAACCATCTGTCCCATCAAGCCATTTTATCCATACAGCTTGGTTTCTAATTCTTTATACAAACCAAACAGATCTAACTGGGAAGTTTTATTATTGCCATTCCCAATTAAAAGATGTTCTTTCCCTTAGATTCTTTGACCGAAATACTTAATTTGATAAATAATAAGCCTAGTGGTTGGTAGCATAGTGGATATATACGCAATTCCTTAGTTAATCATGTATGTGTATAATTGTTAGCTTACATTAATGAACATCACTGAAACATTGAAATTATATCGGACATAAATTTCCATATTAATACAAGAGATTTCTTAAGTATAAACACTTCTATGAATTAATGATTTCAGAATGCGAATTTTGCATGCATTCTGTAAATACGTGGAGCGCATCTTTGAATAAAATAATATTTGAAGGTTATCCTAGAGAGTTTCTGATTGATAAAGGGAAATTACCATTCTCAAGTTGGAGTGATTGGGGTTTTTATGTTTTGATACTTCTGTATCAAAGCCAGACAAAGAATTATACTATCGTTCTTTGGGACCACGAAAAATGTGAGAAGTTTGGGCCAAAGTATGAAAGCTTTGAACAAATGATTTATCAACTTAATAAAGATAATACTCAATGATTTTCAAAAAGAAACAATTTGATAAGCAACTTGCCCCAGTTGTTAAGGAAATTAAGCTCAAAAAAGATTATAAGTTCATGTATGAGAACTTTGTTTTTTCAACTCAAAATGATTTATATCTACTACTTGAAGAAAAGGATGGGCAAATTGAAGCTTTAAAGTTTCCATTTGCCATTTTTAAATATGGATATCCAAATGACGAAATTGGTCATCCCTTAATGAAATATGGGTTAGGTTTTTATGGATTGTTTGAAACTCAAAATTCACCATGGATTCAAGAAATCCTTGATTTAAAAAGGCAGCATCCAAGTCATAAAGATGAGTATTATACAAACCGTAGGCACTTTATTGCCAGATTTAAGGATGTTACTCTTGAAGTGATTGCAAACAGTTTTGAAGAATGTATGTTTTCCAAGACTGATTTGATGGATTTATTTTCAAGCGAGATAAATAATTTGAAAGAATAACGCAAGCAAAAAATGCATAAAATTAATAGCCGAAATAGCAGTAAATTAAATGGCTTTAGCTTTTGTATCTTGACAGGAATGAAGCCCCGAATCGGCTACATATTCTTATGCCAATTGAGGACATCATAAACTAAAAACCTACATGGGTAAATTAATCTATTTAGTATTGATATTAACGCTAACCTTTTCCTGCGTAGAAAAGAAATCGTCTCAAAAAGGTATTAGCCAACCGAAATTTGTAAGCACTTCAAAATCCGATACGCTAAAATTTAAATCCGGAATTCGGGCCATTTTTCAAGATAGCAAAGGGAATTATTGGATTGGTAGTCACAAGGAAGGAGCAGGGGTTTTTGATGGAAAATCATTTAAATACTTTACAATTAATGAAGGGTTACCTGACAATCAAGTCCGTTCAATACAAGAAGATAAAAATGGTATCATCTGGTTTGGCACAGCCAATGGCGTTAGTAGTTACGATGGTAACAAAATCACCAATCATACTCCAATAACAGGTGGTAACTTGCAAAAAGAAATAAAAAAAACTGACAATATCCTTTGGTTTAATGCTGGAAACAAACCTGGCATATATAGAACTGATGGTCAAATATTGAATTATTTGGCATTCCTTATACCAGAGAATGAAAACCTTAATAATTCCTACGGAGTAACAGGTATTTCAAAAGGCCAAGATGGACAACTATGGATAGCAACTTATGCAACATTATTCCATTTCGATGGCAAAGCAATAAACGTTTATGATAAAAGTAAATTGGCACTTAAAGAGGGGGAAGTGTTGCACATAAGAAGTGTTTTCGAAGATTCACAAGGACGAATTTGGATAGGAAATAATGGAATTGGAGTGCTACTAGTTGAGGGGAATTCAGTTATTAATTTTTCTGATGCAAACGGCCTCATTCACCCCAATAGTAGTAAGGATGGAAATACTTCTCCAGCTGGAACATTAGAACACGTATTTGCCATTATTGAAGATTCAGAAGGAATCATTTGGTTTGGAGATAGAGATACTGGAGCTTGGAAATTTGACTGTAAGACAGTGACAAACTATATTATAGATCCCAAACTTTCGACCCAGATGATTTGGGAGATATTTGAAGACAATGATAAAAACTTGCTTTTTGCAATGGAAAATGGAGGCATTTACAAGTTTATTGGAGAATCATTTGATACAATGTTTTGAAAAGAAATACGAAGGCGCATTAGGTGTATAAAAAATAGTCTTACCCTGAATTTATTGAGTGGGGCAGGGTTCGGCCTTCTTTTTATCAGGGAAAGGAAAGGAGCTTGCCTTTTCACAATGTTTTACTACTGCTTAATAATTTTTTGACAAAACCCCTTCAGGAAGAACTGAACAAGCTGTTCAGCGTTCTTTTAAATAGAGAAATCCCTGTAAATATATGGTCTCAAAAACGGCATTTTGACTTGCTCGAAAAAAGCTTGGTTGGTAGGCCTTTGTTTAGCTCGATAAAACCAGATTGGGTATAACTGCTGAAATGGTTTTAGGCTAATGACCGCCACCAAGGCCGAAACTGGAAGAGCCAGAACCAACACGGAAAAAAAAAGAGATCCTGCCATTTTTTGGCAGGATCTCATAGGTTAGTTAACTGGTAGGACCAGCTTCGCCATCAAAGTGGCTCTGACCATTGGTCCCTATTATTCAAAGGGAGCACTCAGTTAATTAAAACATTAATTGTTTTAATTAACTATGGTTGAAGGGTGATCGAAATGATCCCTGAATCAGTGTCTCCTGAAAATACAATGGTAACGGCATCCCCTACATTGTTCAAACCAGCTTCGGCCTTTGTGTAGGTTACAGTAGTCGTCAAATCGCTGGCAACCGTTACCTCTTTTAAAGACCCTTCTAAAGGCAATAACTGTAATGCTCCATCAGGATCCCATGAAGGCACCTGGTTTTTTAATACCTCTGCTTTCATCACATCTCCCGGTTTTGCATTTGGAAAATAGGCATTGATGGTGAAATTAGGATCTGCTGCCGTCACGCCATTTGATGTGACTTCAGATATACCCGTAAAGATCACATTACCATTTTCATCTAAAGGGATGTCAAAATAGGGTTGCTCGGTACAACCCATCATTAATACAAACGACACTATGAATGATATCGATAATATATTTTTAGTTTTCATATTTATTCAACTTTTTGATTAAATGAATTCATCGAGACTAATTTGTTTGTGTTGGCAAATACCCAAAATTCTGCTGAATTTTCCCATTGTTGTTCATTTCATCTCCCGGTATTGGAGATAACAAATGCTGAGGGGTAAAAGCAAAGTTGAATATTTGAGGTTGGTGTCCAACGAAGTTTGCAATGCTTGAGATTTCTTCATCGCCATAAACAATGCATCGTCTTGTACGACGCTGATCCCAAAGCATTTTGTTTTCAAATACCAATTCCCAAGCACGTTCGCTGAGTATTTCTTTCAGTGTGATCGATGCGCCATTTAGAGGAGCCAAACCGGCCCTTAGTCTTACTTCATTTATCCCTTTTTCTATTTCTGCGGGACTTTCACCCAATGCCCAATTTACTTCTGTGAGCATTAATAATATATCAGCATACCGGTAATGTGACCAATTCAGTCCAGACCCATTCACTGACTTTACAGCTGCTGCATCGTAGTATTTGAACAAGTGAGGCGGAAACCGAATTGTGTCGGATTCATCATCAATGTTCGTATCCCAAGTAAAAAACATCGCTCTTTCCATGGCACGTTTGTCATTGCTACCATAGGAATCATAATAATGCTGAGCTGGAACAAATGAACCGTTCTCATCAGATTTCGATATTTTAGTCAATAATGGTAAAGAAGGTTGCAATATGCCATTGTTATAACCTGGTTGGGTGGAATATTGTACTTGAAATATTGCCTCTCCATTGTTATTCATAGCCGGGTTATGCAAATCATCATAAGTCCCCAGAGCATAACTACCATAAAGCGCGTCAAGCTGGGTTTTCGCTTTTTGCAAAAATGCTTTAGCACTTCCACCGCTCACAGGGTACTCTTGCATGGCCCAAGATCCCTCACCACACCAATCTTTACTAGGATCAGTCTCTACTTCCTGGTATGGGTATCCGGAAACGGTAAGGTATACATCAGCTAAAATAGCTCTGACAACATCCTGTGTTACACGTCCGTTGCTTGATTTTCCCGCTGGAACCGCATTTAGAGCAAATTCAAGATCAGGGATAATTACGTCATCGTATATCTGTTTGAGACTGGTTCGAGGTAATGCTGCTTCATTTACATTGTCAAGTGGTGCGGTGATCATCACTGCGTCGCCCCAGTACCGAACGATATTGAAATAGTAGAATGCACGTAAGGCACGAACTTCTCCCTGATATTGAGCCAATAGGGCTTGCGGTAGGTCTACAGAAGGAAGCAAATCCAACGCAAGGTTAGCATCCTGAACTCCAGCATACCAATTTGACCATTGATTATTGAAATTATCCAATAGGTTTCCTGTAACCTGGTTTGTAGCATATTTATCGAACTGGGCATGTGGCTCGCTTGTAAATGCGCCACCCGTAGGGAATTCCAATGTGTTAGGCAAAATATTCCCCCAATCTCTGGCACCACCTGTCCAGGAAGATAGCATTCTGTATGCACCAATAGCCAATGGTTCTCCGAATTCTCTAGCCGTCAGATCCCCCTGAGCGGTAAGCTGATTAGTCGGTACTTCCTCCAAAAACTCCTCGCAACTACTTAGGGTAAAAAAGCATACCAATAAGAAAATTACGGGTTTTATCACGATATAATTATTATTGTATTTCATGTTATTAGCTCTTTTTAGATCAGAAATTAACATTAACTCCTAAAATGAAATTTGTAGGATTAGGATATTGATATTTATCAATATTCTGAATATTAGATCGCCCTTTATCCAGCGAACTACCTTCTGGATCATACCCTTCCATTTCTATAGCAGTTAACAGGAAGAAGTTCTCCATTGAGTAATAAACCCTCAAATTATCAATACCTGCCAATTTAGGAAATGTGTAGCCTATCGAAGCTGCTTGCCCTCTGATAAATGCTGCATTGTAAATTTCATGAGTATCGGTAAATGAATCGTAACGTGCACCGGCATTACCAGCTCTTACCTGAGCTACAATCGTTCCCTCCTGATGGTCTGGACGCCAGGCATCTAAAACCCTGTTAACCATACCTGACACAAATTGACGGTCTTCAGCAGACTCATGCACGATGGCTTTGTCCACCCCACCAACAAATTGTATCGTAATGTTCGCATCAAAATTCCCATAGGTGAATGAATTGATAAATCCACCGTAAATTCTAGGATAAGAATTACCAATAATATTACCATCAGAAATTAACTCGATTTTTCCGTCCTGGTTTACATCTTCAAACTTCAAGTCACCAGGCACCCTACCATAGCGCGCAGCCAAAGCAGCTTCCTGTGTGCTATATACACCCATACGGTTTAGCCCGAAGAAAGAACCTATTGGTTCGCCAACTCTATATACTGAAGTAGCGTTTCCTGCACCGGTATCAACGAAAACGTCGGCGTTTGTGGGACCAAGTTTCAAAATCTTATTTCGATTGGCAGACAAGGTCAGGCGCGAATTCCATGTGAAATTTTGCCTTTGAATATTGGTGGTTGCCAATCCGATTTCTACTCCCTTGTTTTCTACTTCTCCTAAATTTACAAAAGCACTACCGGGTGCACTTGAATTTGGTAATGGAAGATTAAACAACATGTCACTCGTTGTTTTATGGTAATAGTCAGCTACGATATTGAACCTGTCATTGAATAGGCTAAGGTCTATTCCTATGTCCCACTGAAAAGTTGTTTCCCATTTTAAGTCAGGATTACCTGTAGATCCCGGATAGAAACCGGATCTTAAGCCATCACCAAACATCACATTCGTCGTGTTGATATACCTTTGGGTTACAAAACTTCCGATTTCCTGATTACCTGTCTCACCGGCACTGGCTCGAACTTTAAGGTTAGAAATTACTCTGCTGTCTTTCATAAACTCTTCATTGGAAATTGTCCAGCCTAATCCAATAGATGGAAAGAATGTATATTTATTGTTGGGTCCAAACTTTGAAGATCCATCCATTCGCCCGGTTGCTGTCAACATGTATTTGCCATCATATGCATAATTTGCACGTGCAAAGTACGAATTGAGTGCACTTCTTTGATTTGAAGAATGGGCTACCGGTGTATTGGCACCTGCATTTAAGTTATTATAACTATAAAAATTTGATGGGAAATTAGAGGCTTGCGCTTCTAACCAATCCATTTGAGTTTCCTGCCAGGAAAGCCCGAGTACACCAGAAATTGAATGCTTGTCAATTATTTTATCGTAATTAAAATAGTTTTCATTTTGCCAATAAAACCATCTTTGATTACTTCCTCTGGCATCCGAACTCCTTGTTCCCTGGAAATCCCCGTTGAACCATCTACTGTCTTCACTTCTGCTGTCTATGGCGAAATTGGACTTAAAACTTAAATTATCTGTAATTTGAGCGTTAAGTACTACACCACCTGTCAACTGTTGGTTTAGATAATATCCGTCTCTCTGATCAGTTGTGTACACAATATTTCTCCAATTTTCTCCAACAGGAAAATCTCTACCAGTACTCCAGGTACCTGCATATATACCAAATTCAGGATCATCCGGATACTTGGTAGGCAATATTGGCCATGTCTCTGAAACAGTTCTGAGTTGGTCATCACCTCTTGTGTTTTTTGCCCTTGAATATAAAATGTTTGTGCTAACGCCAAGCCATTTATTCAATTCGATATCCGTTGTAAATCGGGCATTTGTACGCTTGTAGTAAGACTGCATCAAAAGGCCATCCTGATCAGTATGACCCAGGGCAAAGGAGTATTTTGCATTTTCAGAGCCACCACTCACATCAATATAATGGTCTTGTGAAAAGGAATTATCAAAAGCGATATCCTCCCAGTTTGAATAATATCTAGGTTTGTAATAATTGCCGTCATTCCCAACTAGATCCATAAAGTAACCTCCCTGAGGAACCTGTTCAAACAAATGAGGCATTTCAGACCATGAAGCGCCTGTACCTTTACCCCCTCTGAAATCCTTTGACTTATCCAGGGTGCCATACTTAGGCGTGTTGGTAAATGCCTGCTCATAGAGGTAGAAAAATTGGTCTGCAGTAACAGTATAGTTATTTCTCTGCATGGTTCCCAAGGTTGCCGAACCATTATAATTAACTTTCACTTCACCAACCTCTCCTCGCTTGGTGGTGATGATGATCACGCCATTTGCTCCTCGAGTACCATAGATAGCAGTGGCTGAGGCATCTTTCAGGATATCCATTGATAAAATATCCTGTGGGTTGATGTTTCTCAAGGCATTGCTAACTCCAATAATCCCATCGACTACAAATAGTGGATCACTGTTTGAATTAATAGAGTTTGTACCTCTGATTCGGATGATTGGATTGGAACCTGGATAGCCAGCGCCTTGCTTTACTACCTGAACGCCTGAGACCTTGTTTTGTAATGCTTGTCCAATATTTACAACCGGCCTGTCTACAAGCTCCTTTGTTGATACACTGGCAACGGAACCTGTGAGGTCACTTCTCCTTTGCGTACCATAACCTATCACTACTACTTCATCGAGGCCGCTGATATCTTCAGTCAGTGTAACGTTGATTACCGTTCTAGTCCCTACTGTCTCACGTACGGATTCGAATCCTATAAATGAAAAGTCCAATATAGCATTCCCATCGGCTACATCTATCTCATATCGACCATCTAAATCAGTGACAGTTCCGTTTTGAGTGCCGACAACGCGTACATTCACTCCGGGGATACCCTCAGGATCAGTTTCAGTAGTGACTTTTCCGCTTACTGTAATAAGCCTTAGGGCTGCAGTAGAGCTGGATTGCTGTACGTTTTGCGGTTGATTTTCCCTTGGGGTTATTACAATACTGTTTTCATTTCTTACATACTGTAAATCTGTATTAGCCAGTAGTAGATCCAGCGTAGTTTTGAGTGTTCTCTTTGACTTACTTAACGTTAGGTTTTGATGCTTTTTGATTTGTCCCGACTTATAAGAGAGCTTGTAAGGAGTGCTTTCATTTATCTTTTTGAAGGCACTCAAGAGTGATTCACCATTTAGTTCTATGCTAACAACAACATCTTCAAGATCCGGTAATTGATTGTTGGCTTTTGTAGTAGCGGTAGTAGTAATCATAAAAAGAAATACTAAAAAGCCGACTCCAAGCGTTTTAAAAGGAAATGTCAATGCTTGACAATTCGATGGATGAAATCCATGATTTTCTAATAGGACACGGTACGTCCTAGATAAGTAAAATTTCATAGTTTTAGATTGGGTTTATATAATGGAAAATGACTGAATCTATGCCTTTTATAAGGCAGCGCTGCTTCGAGTGCAACCGGGGCAGCTTTATTTTGTTTTTTGGATTTTACATAGGCATTTTTTTATAGATATTTAGTTCAAATAAATTAGGTATTGCTACTCTCTTCCCTTGAGGAAAAAGCATTGAATTTTGTCGATGCTTTAAGGACCTTATCTAAGCCTTCATTCAAATCAAGGTTTGCAGTAAACCTACACCTCTTATGGGTATCAATGTCGAAAAGGAACTCAACTTCAAAGGGCTTTTGAAGTGTAACAGCAGCCTCGCCAAACTGGATGTTTTCAAATTCTAAATTGCTTTCCTTCCAAGAAGCTATTGACCCCGCCACTACTTCATTAAAAGAAAAGTCCTCAGAGAATCTTATCGTCGAACCGGAGTTCAACCAGATTTTATTGCTATCCGGAAGAATCATGTATTCTCTTTCACCAATACCAGCTGAAAGAGATGTAAGGTCTTTTTGGTTGATCGGTTCAGTTTCTTTTGAAAGAAAAAATAAGGATGTCAAGCAGGCAAAAAAAATAAAGGCTGCCGCAGCCCAGTACCTCTTCCTAAATGTTTCAAAATATAAATAACTGATGCATAGTAGGTTGTGTTCTGGGTAAGCACTGGGGAGCTTCCACGACTCTTGCATTTTTTGGTTCATTGTATCCTTATAATAAGGAGCACTGAGCATTTCATTAAGCTCATTTTTCTCTAATGGCAAACAGGTGTTGACTAGATGCTTATTGAATAGATGCATAAATTGGGCATTGGTATTCAATACCTTGATAGTTTATTTTAAAATGGTTATTAATTAACAAATTTAAAGTAATATAACCAAATTTAAACAAAATTCTGTCCTAATTAAAAGTCAGGTTAAACCCGGATTATGTAATAGGATTTCTCCGCCCTGACAAGGTCAGGGGTGATAGCCTGTCCCGTGTTTACGGGAAGTGTTGCAATCGCAAGAAAATCAGGCTGTTTGGAGATTTTTGCATAGCACCGCTATGGTGAAATTGAAAACAGCAACGAAGTGGCTGATTTTAAAGCGATTTCAGCACGTAATAGAATGTCTATTGCATATATCGGGTTAAAGTTTTAGCTGAGTTGGGCCGGCTATTGAGCCATCCGTAATTTTTATGTATTTTGTTTATCATTATAAGCGTTTGTTGATGAGTAATATACCAA
>NZ_JBSXOH010000076.1:0-37402 GCF_056859355.1 Cyclobacterium sp. L-R | reverse complement strand
AAGTGTTGCAATCGCAAGAAAATCAGGCTGTTTGGAGATTTTAGCATAGCTCCGCTATGGTGAAATTGAAAACAGCAACGAAGTGGCTGATTTTAAAGCGATTTCAGCACGTAATAGAATGTCTATTGCATATTTCGGGTTAAAGCTAAAGTAGTCTTTCAATTTTTAGGGAAACTAAAACATATCTGCTAAATTTTTAGTCCATATACCCTAATCGGATGAAAGACAGCATTTACTGTATAGTTTTCGCTTTATTCCTTGCATGTAGCGGACAGAAAAATGGAGCCGACGGTGCACTACCTCCCTTGGAAATCACCATGGACACAGTCGTAATAGATCCTGGCGAGGAGATTTTATACCTCAAAAGGAGAGTTAGGGTAAATGCAATAAGTGAGGATAAGAAATACCTTTACAATGTTGATCCCCTGAAACGCAGTATTGAGCAAATCAACCTCAATAAACTAGCTCAGGAAAAAAAACACCACTTCGAAAGGGAGGGGTCAAATGGCACCGAAGCTATCTGGGCAATTTTTTTAATTGGTGATGACAAGCTACACATAAACAATAGTACGAATAAACATGTATTCAATTGGCAAGCGGAAAAACTCGAAAGTTTCAACATTACTGAAATAGGCAAAGATTTAGGCCACATGGAAGAAGAATATAAGATTTATAAAACGATAAGTATAGCCTCAGACGGTAAGCAATTTGCCTCTTTAATATCCGATCATGAAAAAAAGGACATGTCTTTTGCAAAATAAACATTGAAGACAGAACCTTTAAGAAATTTCCAGTCCCAGCCATTGATAAAGCCAGGAATTTTGAAATATCATCCAATGAGGGTGGAATGGGTAGCACTCTAAGTGCCCGTCGATATTTAATATAATAAAGGAGGGAGGAAAAGTATTACTGGGAACCAACGTAAGTAATGAACTCTATGTACTGGACCAAACAAATGACTCCCTCAGGCACATCACCTTCAACAGCCAACTGAACCCAAATGAAAAAAGTGGTAACTATCCTTCTGAAGTTGGAGATCAGTCTCAATTTGATAGCTACTATCAAAAAATAGCGGAAGATATTAACTTTATGGAACCTGTTTGGGATGAAAAAAACAGGTATATTATCGTATGTCTTTTCGGTCGAAATTTGATGAAAATGTTACCGCCAGAGAAGGTCAACCATTCCTTCCCACCGGATCTGAATGTTATATAAGTGTATTGGACAAGGACCTCAATTTAATCGCAGAAGACCATTTCCAAACAATTGATACCTATCCAAATATATATTTTGCCAAAGACGGCAAATTATGGCTATTTGAAAATATCGAAGATGAAATGGGCTTTGTAAGGTTGGAAATTAATTGGTAATGGAATTCTTTCGTGGCAGACTCTCCCACATTCAATCTTAAAAATCTTACCTAATACTTCTCCCTATATAGTCAGCTTGCATTTTTAGTTGATCGTTTCAAAGGTCCTTCCTTTTTGTTTAGAGAAATGCGATTGAACATCCACTGGGTTTGATGACCACCGAATACACAACAAAAACGCATGTTAAGAGCAGAAATTAAACCTCTCAAGCCATTTTCACAGGACAAAATTTGTCATTATCACCACCGTAAAATTGTAATTTTATTTCTTAAAGATATTCAATAACTTTAAGGTTAACTATTGACAAAAATTACCCGTTAAATTATGCTGAATGCAAATGACATTTGGCTAAATAATTGTCATATAAAATTATCAATTTTAAATAAATGACACGAGTCATACCCAAAATAAAACACAGGTTATCCTTTCCTTTCACTTTACTGCTCCCTCTCTTGGTGGGCTGTGGCTGGGAGAAACCTGAAGCCATCCAACAGGCCTATAAGGACCTGCCGGAAGCCATAGATTTTAATTACCATGTCAAACCCATTCTCTCAGACAAGTGCTTTGCCTGCCATGGACCCGATGCAGCCAACCAAGAAGCTGATTTAAGACTTGACCTGGAGGAGTTTGCCTATGCAGCACTAAAAAGTAATTCGGGGCATTATGCCATTGTTCCGGGTAAACCGGGCAAAAGTGAGGTAGTAAACCGTATACTGACAGAGGATAAGGAGTTGATGATGCCTCCACCTGAATCTAACCTAAGCCTGAGTACATCCGAGATAGCCACCTTAACCAAATGGATAGAACAGGGAGCCAAATACAAACCCCACTGGTCATTTATCCCTCCGGAAATGCCAAAGATTCCTGAGATTGAGGATAAAAGCTGGGCTAAAAATGAAATTGATCATTTTGTAGCGGCCAAATTGAAAAGCAAAAATCTAAATCCCTCAGAAAAAGCCAGCAAAGAAAACCTTATTCGTAGGGTAAGTTTCGACCTGACAGGTCTTCCTCCTTCCCTAGAAGAAATCGAAGAATTTGTTGACAGCGATGACCCTAAGGCTTATGAAAAATTAGTCGACAGACTCCTTGCTTCGGCGGCCTATGGTGAGCGAATGGCCGCAGACTGGATGGATGTAGCCCGATATGCCGATTCCGATGGCTATTTGGATGACAAGCACCGAGACTTCAGTCCTTACCGGGACTGGGTCATCCGAGCTTTTAACAAAAACATGTCCTACGAGCAGTTCATCACTTGGCAATTGGCCGGAGACCTTATTGAGGAACCCACGCAAGAGAGCATACTGGCAACTGCTTTTAACCGACTACATAAAAAGAATTCTGAGGCCGGTATCGTTTTCGAAGAGTACAGAGCAGAATATGTGGCTGACCGCACCTCCACCGTTGGAAAAGCCATTATGGGCTTAAGTATGGAATGTGCCCGCTGCCATGACCATAAATATGACCCCATAAGCCAAAAGTCCTTTTACCAATTGTCCGCATTTTTCAACAGTACCAATGAGTTGGGCACTGCGGTATATGGCCCAGGTCAAGTTCCTGGCCCGGCCTTATTGCTTACAAACGAAGAACAAGGCAAGATTTTAAATTACATAGACAATCAGATAAAGTCCAAAGAAACCCATTTGGGTGATTTGCAAAAAGAAGCTCAAAAAACACAGCATATCGAAGAAGCCAACCTTCTGCAAAACCTACAAAAAAAGCTACCTACAAAACTTGTAGCCGCTTATGATTTTGACAAAATAATTCCTGGAACCAATAAAACAACCTTCACAAGCCCCGGAAAAACTTCACAACCTGGCCCAGTAATTATCAAAGAGCCTGTAATAAAGGCTGGAGCTGAGGGTCAAGGCGTTTTCATCAATGACTTTACTACCCTAAGTCTCCCGGACAAAGTGGGTTGGTTTGACCAAACAGATCCCTTTTCCGTAAGCCTTTCGGTATTTCCCGACACGGTTTACAACGAAGCAGTTTTGTTTACCCATTGCGAGGATATTCGCTTGGGACTAAAAGGCTATTCTCTATTTCTGGAAGACAATAAATTAAACTTTATCATGGCCTACAGTTGGCCAGACAATGCCATTCAGGTAAAAACGCTAACAGCTATCCCTGAGAAAGAATGGACAAACCTAACCATTACTTACAATGGTATGGGTAAAGCTGACGGCATTGGTATTTATCTCAATGGAGAAAAAGTGCCTGTATCAGTATCAGCTGATAATATTTATAAATCCATTTTATTCAAACCCGACATTCACACCTACGGATTCAGAGGTTTTGTATTAGGAGTCAGGGACAAAATGAAGACTTTCCTCAATGGCGGTCTGGATAAATTAAGAATTTATGATCAGGAATTAAGTGCTTTGGAAGTACTCTATGAAACCAATCCTGAGAAAGCCAAAAAAGCCATCACAAACCCCGCAAATCAGATTGACAAAGCCATGATTGCCGATCATCACTTTAGGAGTGACAATCCCGAAGCCAAAAATATCAGAAAGGCAATTGTGGATTTAAGAAAAGAAAGGGCTAAAACCACTACTGATATTAAAGAAATAATGGTAATGGGTGACCTTGAGGAGCCTAGGCCGACCTATATTTTGGACCGGGGAATGTACAATGCGCCCACGGAACAAGTTGATCCCGGTATTCCTGAAACTGTTTTTCCTTACAATGAAAAGTGGCCAAAAAACCGATTAGGACTGACAAAATGGGTTTTTGATCCCAAAAACCCATTGACAGCCCGTGTGTTTATCAATAGAATCTGGCAAATGCATTTTGGAAAAGGGCTGGTCATTACCTCTGATGACTTTGGCAATCAGGGAAGCATGCCATCACATCCCGAACTTCTGGATTGGCTAGCCGTTACCTTCCGGGAATCTGGCTGGGACATCAAGAAAATGCACAAACTTATTGTGATGTCTTCCACTTATCAGCAATCTTCTAAAAACACACCTGATTTGTTGGAAGAAGATCCAGACAACCTTTTGTTGGCAAGAGGCCCAAGTTTTAGAATGACGGCAGAAATGGTTCGTGACAACGCCCTTGCCATAAGCGGACTGCTAGTTCAGAACACCAGTAGCGAAAGTGCCTACCCTTATCAACCTGATGGGCTCTGGGATGAAATCTCTACCAAATCCTGGAGGTACAGGTATTTGCAGGAGCCTGGTGATGGGCTCTACAAAAGAAGCCTCTACACCATATGGAAAAGAACTTCCGGACCTCCTTCCATGATGATATTTGATGTCAGCGACAGATCAGAGTGCAAAGTGAGGAGAACTGAAACCAGCACCCCTTTACAGGCACTGGTTTTATTAAATGATCCGCAATACGTAGAAGCAGCAAGAGTAGCTGCCGAAAAACTAATTAAAAAATACCAACCAGAAGAACAACTGGCCAAGGCCTTCAAATTAAGCACCGGTAGACAAGCTGATGCCAAAGAAATGGAGATCATTGAACAATTTTATCAGGAAGAGCAAGAGCGCTTTGGACAGAATAAAGGAGACGCAATGGCTTACTTAAGTACAGGTAGTAAACCTTTGGACAATTCGCTGGATCCAGTTAGAGTAGCCTCATTGGCCACTGTAATAAACGGTATAATGAATACCACTGAAGGGTATACAATAAGATAAATATCGCCATGAACGAGAATGACATAAACAAATTCGGAGAAACAAGACGTGGCTTTTTGAAAAAGACTTCACTGGGCTTTGGCGCCATTGCTTTGTCCAGCCTTATTGGACAAAAAGCTGGCTTTGCCGAAGCTCCTGATAGCTCAGGACTCTACAAACCACAGGGGCTTTACACAGGCACCCACTTCCCTGCAAAAGCCAAAAGAGTGATTTATCTTTTCCAGTCTGGCGGGCCTTCTCAAATTGAAACCTTTGATTACAAACCCTCACTGGAAAAATGGCATGGCAAGGAAATACCTCCTTCCGTACAGGGAACCCAGCGAAATTCTGGAATGGTAGCAGATCAATCTACTTTTCCTTTAGTGAAATCAATTTATGATTTTAAGCAATATGGACAATCTGGAGCTTGGGTAAGTGAAATTTTTCCTCACACTGCCAAGGTTGTAGATGAGCTTTGCATTGTCAAATCCATGATCACCGAGGCCATCAACCACGAACCTGCCGTCATGTTTATGCAAACAGGTTCGCAATTGAGCGGTAGACCTTCTATAGGCTCCTGGTTGAGTTATGGTCTGGGAAGTGACAATGAAAACCTGCCCAATTTTGTAGTCCTGCTTTCAAAAAGCCCTGGATCACAGCCTTTAAATTCCACGGCCTGGGGAAACGGGTTTCTACCCTCCCATCATCAGGGCATTCAATTTCGTTCGGGCAAAGATCCTGTTTTATACTTGAATAATCCGCATGGGGTACATGACCATGACAGGCGTCGTGCCCTGGACCATATCGGTAAGCTCAATGAACACCAGTTTGACTTGTGGCAGGATCCTGAAATTCAGTCCAAGATCAGCCAATATGAAATGGCCTATAAAATGCAGAATTCCGTTCCGGAGGCGGTGGACACCAGCAAAGAACCTGATTATATTTACGAACTTTATGGGGAAGATGCGAGAACACCTGGCACCTATGCTTCCAATTGCCTGCAAGCCAGAAAACTTGCAGAACGTGATGTGAAATTCATTCAGCTCTACCATATGGGATGGGACCAACATGGCAGTTTGCCTAAAGGCATCAAGCGCCAAGCCTTAAGTACAGACCAGGCCACCGCAGGTTTGATTCAGGACCTTAAACAAAGAGGTTTGCTAGAAGACACTTTGGTCGTATGGGGTGGTGAATTTGGTAGGACCAGCTTCTCTCAAGGAAGGCTCACCGCCGACAATTATGGCAGAGACCACCATCCTGGATGCTTTACCATGTGGATGGCAGGAGCAGGAGTAAAAAAAGGAATGGTCTATGGAGAAACGGACGAGTTTAGCTACAATGTGGCTAAAAACCCCGTACATGTGCATGATTTTCAAGCCACATTACTCCATTTATTGGGCATAGACCATGAAAAACTAACATTCAAACATCAAGGCAGAAGATTCAGACTTACAGATGTCCACGGACAGGTAGTAAATGAACTCCTGGCATAAATACAATTCATGCATTCACGAAGAAAATTCATTCAAAAATCCATCACCGGTGGGGCAGTAATTACTGCAGGAATACCTCTTTTCAATATCAACTCAAATGCCGCGCAGCTTCAAAAGGACATACTGGGCCATGGTGATTTCCAGTACAGGATAGAAAGAGACTGGAGCAAAACCAACAGCAACAGCCATCCGGTCAACAACTGCCATGAAATGGTCATGGACAAAAACAACAGGTTAATATTGTTGACAGACCATCCGAAAAACAATATCCTGATTTACGATACTTCGGGAAAAATTTTAGACACATGGACATTGGGATTTTCCGGAGCGCATGGTTTGTCTATCTCGGAAGAAGGTGCTGAAGAATTTTTATTTATCACAGATACTGGTTTAGGAAAAGTAGTAAAATGTACCATGGATGGTGAAATTCTTATGGAATTGGATCACCCATCCAAGATAGGTGCATACACCGAACATGCATTTTACCGACCAACGGAAACAGCCATAGGTCCCAGTGGGGATATTTATGTGGCCGATGGTTATGGTTCACAGTTTATCTTGCAATATGACAAGACAGGGCAATTTATTCGGAAATTTGGAGGAGACAGTTTTCTCCAGCCAGACAAATTCAAACAAGCCCATGGTGTAGCCATTGATTACAGAGACCCTACCAACCCTACCTTACTTTGTTCTGCAAGGATAAAAAATACGTTCAAGCGATTCACATTAGCTGGCGAATACCTGGAAGACCATTACTTACCTGGGGCATACATTAGCCGACCTGTTTTGGATGATGAAAACTTGTATTCCGGAGTCTGCTTTGGAATGGAAGAAGGCAATTATAACATGCATTTAAACAAAGGCTTTGTCACTATTTTAGACAAAAACAACAAGGTCGTCTCCAACCCTGGAGGTACCGAACCGGTCTACAAAAATGGCAAGCTAGAGCTCATGTTTCAGGAAAAACCCATCTTCAAACATTGCCATGATGTCTGTTTAGACAGAGACAAAAACCTATATGTTTGTCAATGGAATGCAGATGGTGTTTATCCTTATAAATTACACCGGGTGTAAATTTACACTTACCTTTTTACTGGCATTTTAAAAATTATTGCAGGAAATGTAATTTATCTGACCTACATTTGAGCTCAATAAGTTCTTTAATTATTTCCTCATCAACCGAAATTAGGTTTTACTTAACGTGAATTAATAGGGAATCGTGTGAGAATCACGAACTGTCGCGCAACTGTAAGTAACTACAAAGGTTTTTACCCATAGCAAATCCACTGTTCTTGAATTAAGAATGGGAAGGAAGGTAAAAATGTTACAAGTCAGGAGACCTGCCTATTTCGAATTGACTATGCTTTCGCGATTTGAAGTGTGAAGTCAGGTTCGGTGTTACCATTTTAAGATCAATTGTTTTCCCAGGGATAGTTGTGTCTTTTTTGGTAAGTTCTCAAACCTTCCATTACTTCTTTTCGCTAAAGCAACCCGGAATAACGCAAAGGGCTTTTAACTCATTTTATTCATTTAAAAGTTAAAAGAACATGCAAACGCACATTCTTGGCTATCCGCGAATTGGTAGCAAAAGAGAACTCAAAAAAGCCTGTGAGCAATATTGGTCAGGCAAAATTTCAAGTGCTAAACTAATGCAAGCAGGAAGAGAAATCCGCTTCCAAAACTGGAAAACACAGCTTCAACTGGGAATTGAGCTTATTCCAGTAAATGACTTTTCTTTCTATGATCAGGTTCTTGACATGTCTCTGTCAGTAGGAGCCATTCCAGACAGGTATCTCCCCCTAATTGAAAACCAAGATGTTTCTGAACTGGAGCTCTATTTTGCAATGGCAAGAGGCTATCAGAAGGACGGTTTGGACATTACTGCAATGGAAATGACCAAGTGGTTTGACACCAATTATCATTATCTGGTTCCTGAGTTCACCGAAAAACAGGACTTTAAATACCATTCTTGCAAGATTGTAGATGAATTTATTGAAGCCAAAAGTATGGGAATCAAAGGTAAGCCCGTACTAATTGGCCCTGTCACATATTTGTTGCTTGGAAAAGAAAAAACAAGCGGATTTGATAAAATTGACCTACTTGATAAGCTCTTGCCGGTTTATCTGGAAATATTAAAAGACCTGGAAAAAAATGGTGCGGATTGGGTCCAATTCGATGAGCCTTTTTTAGGACTTGATCTCAACGAAAAGGAAAAAGAGGCTTTCCAAACCGTATACCAAACCATAAGAAAGGCATTCCCAGAACTAAAAATCCTTCTAGCAACCTATTTCGAAGGATTGAATGAAAATACAGAACTGGCATTGTCCCTTCCTATTTGTGCACTTCATCTGGATTTGGTACGCAATGCAGATCAGTTGGAAAAAGTACTATTCCATATCCCAGAAAAGTTAAGCCTTTCATTGGGTCTAGTAGATGGTAGGAATATCTGGAAAAATGACTTTCAAAATTCCCTCAAAACCATAAATCTGGCTATCAAGAGTATAGGGCAAGAAAGAATTATGCTTGCTCCTTCCTGTTCCTTACTGCATGTACCTTATGACCTAGAGGCCGAAACCAGGGAAGAGGTTTTATTGCCGGAGATCAAACAATGGATGGCCTTTGCCAAGCAGAAATTAAAGGAGCTTGTCCTACTGAAGGAATTGTCTTTGCCTAAGCCGACTAAGGAAAGTTTACTTGAGCAAGAAAGGAATAAGGAAGCCATAGCTAGCCGTAAAAATTCTGGATTGATCCACAATAAATTGGTGAAACTAAAAGTGGATGCCATTTCACCTTCCGACGATCAAAGAAATAGCCATTATTCTGTCAGAAGGGTATTGCAACAAAACCTCCTTAAATTACCTCCCCTGCCCACTACCACCATTGGTTCTTTTCCACAAACCCAGGAAGTAAGGAATTGGAGGTCACAGTTTAGAAGAGGATTTATTGACCCAAAAACATACCAAAATCTGTTAACAGAGGCTACTGAAAGAACCATCCGAAAACAAGAGGAAATAGGGCTGGATGTACTGGTACATGGTGAGTATGAAAGAAATGACATGGTGGAATATTTCGGCGAGCAACTGGCCGGATTTACTTTCAGCCAATTTGGTTGGGTGCAAAGTTATGGCAGTCGATGCGTAAAGCCACCTATCATTTATGGAGATGTTTCACGCCCTGAACCCATGACAGTATTCTGGTCTTCTTATGCCCAATCCTTAACCAAAAAATGGGTAAAAGGTATGTTAACAGGTCCAGTCACTATACTACAATGGTCTTTTGTGCGCAATGATCAACCAAGGTCTCAAACATGTCAACAGATCGCATTGGCCATCAGAGATGAGGTAAATGACCTTGAAAAAGCAGGAATAAAAATCATACAAATAGATGAACCAGCCATAAGAGAAGGACTACCTCTGCGAAAAGCAGAATGGGAAGCTTACTTAAACTGGGCAGTCCATGCCTTTAGGTTGTCCTCATCAGGAGTCAATGATACTACTCAGATCCATACCCATATGTGCTATTCGGAGTTTAACGACATTATGCCGAGTATTGCAGCCATGGATGCTGATGTCATTACCATCGAATGCTCTAGGTCACAAATGGAGCTTTTGGATGCTTTTGCAGAATTCAAATACCCCAATGAGATTGGGCCAGGTGTCTATGACATCCATGCGCCAAGAGTGCCTTCCAATAAAGAAATGGTACACTTGATAAAAAAAGCACAAGATGTAATCCCAACAGCCCAACTTTGGGTGAATCCGGATTGTGGATTAAAAACCCGACAATGGGAGGAAACTGAAAAAGCACTGAAACTTATGGTAGAAGCTGCCATAGAATTAAGGGAAATAGAGAATACTTCCGATAATTAAGCAAAAATCAAATTTAACCCGGGTCAGGTAGCTTTAAACCTACATTTCACCTGATCCGGGTAAATATTTACTGATCAGAAGTTGTGTTCAACTGTTCTTTCAGCAATTCGTCTTCCATCATTCTTTGTTCGAGTTCTTTGGCATAGGTTCTTCCGGCCTTAAAGCCAAATTCTGTATAGGCCCTTGCCGCCCAATCTTTGGCCAAAAACAAGTCTCCAAGTACCTCATATCCCAAAGATATATTGTAACAAAGCTTCCCATAGGTTTTATCATCTCCAGGAAGGGAAAGCCCTCCTTGCCAGCTTTGAATTGCATTTTCCCATTCATTGACTTCCGCAAAGCGAGCGCCTTTTTCTAAAGAGGCATATTTCTTTGATTTGGCATAAAAGGTACGGTTTAGGTCTATGTACATCGGTGCAATCCTTCTTGCATATGCTGCACCTGCCATTTGCCCCACATACCTGGTAGCTTGAGCTTTTTCTATCAGTAACAACATGGCTTGGGCTTTGGTCTCCGCCTCTGCCGACCATAGGTTGGTTTTAGAAAGGTCACTTTGGTCTAAAATATTGCCACTTTCAGGGTCATACAATCTAAACCCTACCTGTACGGAAGCAAGCCCTTCCACCAATATACCGGGCACTTCTATGGTTTTGGCATTATCATCTTTTCCAACTTTTTTCTTGATGGTGATCCTTTTGTCTGTAATGACAAAATCCGAACTGAATTTTTCCAAAGTCAATACCGCATCAGTTTCATAACGCATGCAAAGATTTCGAACCATTTCCCTATTAAGAGGTGCAGGGAAAGTTTGTGAAAAGAGCCCTCCAGTCAATCTTTCACTTGCCCGCACTATTTCATACCTAGGAGAAGTATTAAGATCCTGATGAATGGAAGCCAAGGTACCATCAATGGCATTTTTCACTTCAAAAGGAATTTCTCCAGTAAGAAGTCCCTCAATTATTGCTACTCCCTGACTTTCAGGCTTCGTCCTGTCTACAATGAGTAAACGCTGCACCTGATTCGGTATATTAATCTCTGCTGGCATTAATCTCGTTATAGAAACATTTTTTGTGCAGGAACCAAATGCCACTAGCATCAAAACGAAGAGTAAACATTTAAAAATCTCTGAATTGAGGAATTTCATAAGTTTGAGTATTTTTTTGCAATTTAACTGAAATTATGCAGAAGTTATTGGCTCCTAAGAGCTAAAAAAGGGGCTCCCCTTTCGAAAAGCCCCTTATTATGATAAATTTAAATCACCTCACTACCAAGGTTTCCCAGTACCTTGAATTACCCAAGGCTTGGACCAAGCACTATTGGCTCCGTCTACTTCAGAAAAATTGGTTGTTTCCAAACGGTTCATGGCTTCTTCCGAATTGGCTCCATTAAGATTTCGTTCTTCTACCATATAATAAAAACGAACAGGCAAAACAGATCGTATGGTATAAGGTCCGGCCTCCAATTCAGGATAGCCAGTTCTTCGGTAATCAAACCAAGCCTCTGCAGCAGCGGTCCAAGAGGACACCCACTTTTGCTCCATCAGTTGTTTTAATGTACCATCGAATTTAACACTTTCCTGTTGCAGGTAATTTTCTACCTGACCAGAAATTCCCCAACTAGTAAATGAAGCCTGAATGGCTTTATTGTAATACTCTTCAGCAGTTCCTCCAACAGCCCAACCTTTCAGTGCGGCCTCAGCCAAAATAAAATTAACCTCTGTTGCTGTAATTAGTCTGGCTTTTAGCAAAGGACCATTGGGTTCCCTGTATCGATCATTAAGCCAGGAAACATGGGGGTTAAATGAAGCCTGATTGGCATCTGGGCTAAGGTTGTATACCTGTGAGCCCGCGATACCCGGAGGAATTCCAACATAATCAGGATTCTGGCTGATGTCTTCAAGCGCTACATTTCTACTTTCCAACACATCTGGAGAAAGGTACCTTTTTCCATCTTGTATTACGTCTGTTCCTGCAGGCAAACTGGCATCAACTACCAAAGGTATTTCTACCGGGTTGGCCCAAACTCCAAGCCTTGGGTCATTATTTACCCTCATGGCTTCTACCAGAGTTTGGCACATTTTTAACCTCCTATAGTTGCTTGCATCAACATCAAATTTGGTATTTTTAGGCCAGCTACTTGCTTCACTCTCTGTATTAAAAGACATGGTAGCATCATCCCCGGTACTGGTGATGATGGGATATGTCCCTGGATCGGCTAGTATAGTTTCAATACCTTGCTTGGCAAAATCAGGCAACTTTTCCGACAATCTCATGTAAAACCTAAGTTTTAAGGAATTGGCCATCTTCCTCCATTTTTCAGGATTACCACCAAAGTAAACATCTGCCCCTTCAATAGAGCTATTGTAAGATCCTTTTGGCTGAGAAAGCAATTGATTGGCAGTCTCTAGTTCCCCAAGTATTCCTCTATAAATTTCCTCCTGAGTATCAAAGGAAGGAAAAGTAGCTTCAGGAGTTCCTTCAGCACCTTTGAGTGCTTGAGAATAAGGTGCGTCTCCCCAAAGATCAGTAATAAGTCCGAACATCATTCCGCGAATCACCAAAGTGACTCCCTGATGAAGTTCTTGATCCAGCTCTACAGCCCTGTCATAAACAAATTGGTTGTTTCTAAGGATAGCATAATAGCCAGACCAACTATTGCTTCTGTTCCAGTCATAGGAATTGTGTGATCCTGACCATCCATCCTTTTGAGTATGTTGCATCACTCCTGCAATGTCTTGATACCCAAGATTCAACACAGTTTTGCCTGCCTCGGTCAACACTGTTGAAAGCACCAGGTTGGGATTGGCCGATTCAGGGCTTGCTCCATTTGGGTTAATATTCATCTCTATGAGATCTTCCTTACAGGAAAATGTACACAGCAATAAAAGCGCCCAACCGAAAATTAATTTATTTTTGATAATCATAGTAATTTCGTTTATCAGTTGAAAACTAACACTTAAAAAGTAGCATTTACTTTAAACCCAATTGGCATAACCCAAGGCATCACATTCCATCTTTCTATTCCCTGTTTAAATTGGGTCCCTGCTTGTGTGCCTCCTGATGGTTGAAACGCCATCTCTGGATCTATATTGATTTTTGCTGCTGTCCAGAGAATAATATTCCTGCTATAAACCGAGAAGCTAAGATTTTGCATTTTTAGTGATTTCGCAAAGTTCTGTGGTACATCATAACCTAGAGAAACCTCTCTCAACTTCACAAAAGAGGCATCATATAAGAATGCCCTTGCAAAACTCCAAGCTGTACTGCCCGCATAAGGCAAGGTTAAAGTTCCTCCTGGCTGACCAATGTTTTCGCCTAGGTTTTCAGCATAAGCTGTAGGGTTTCCATTCTCGTCAAATTCTGTAGCATAAACCCCAGGAATAAATACTCCTCCATGTGGCAAAGTAAATGGTCCATATGTGAATGGATAACTTCCGTATTCTGGAGTCGGCCCACCAACCAATGGAAAGTTATTGCCATTAATCAAAACCATTGATTCCTGATTGTTTACAAGATAATTCTTCAGAGCTTCTCCTTCCAATTCTCCTGGATTGATCAGCTTATCCAAGAATACAGATGACCTGCCATGTTCTTCACCGAATCTGTAAGTTTGGGACACAAAATCACCACCATTTCTCCAGTCAAATGTCATGTTCAAATGAAAGTTTTTATAAGACAAGGAGGTCTGCATTCCAAGAATAAATTTAGGATTGAAATTTCCAATCTTATTTCTTGAACTCACAGCATCAATGCTTTGCCATTTTCCGGTTTGATCCAAAATTGGGTACCCAAAATAGGGTGACTCAGGATCTTTTACAGTCACAACTTCCGCATCATAAATATCCCCAATCTCTTCTCCTACATAAGTCCATGAACCCCCTCTGGCATCTTCCCATAAGGTATAATACGGCATATTATCAGCCAATTCAATAATTTTGGTCCTGTTCCTAGTCAGGTTAAGGTCCACAGTCCAATTCCAATTATTGTTTCTGATGATGTCCGATCCAAGGGTTAGTTCAACACCCTCACTTTGTAAAAGACCAGCATTGATATTTTTTGAGGTATACCCTGTAGATGGCGGTAAACCTATGCTAAGGATTTGGTTTTCATTCTGTACTTTATAGTAGGTTCCACTAAATCTAACTCGATCATTGAAAAGATGTAAATCAATTCCACCTTCGTATGAAGTAGCAATTTCAGGTTTCAGGGTAGGATTCAATAAACCACTACGCAATGATAACCTTGGTATATTGCCCCATGCTCCAGCATTATACAATGTACCTAACAAGTTGTATGGACTAGCATCATTACCTACAGAAGCATATCCACCTCTCAATTTCACCAAGCTAAAAGGCTCAGGTAAATCAAGCATTTCACTGACCAATACGCTCAGCGCTGCAGATGGATAAAAGTAAGGATCTGCTGCAGGCAATGTACTGGACCAGTCATTTCTAGCCGTTAGATCCAAATATAGCATGTCCTTATAGGAGAAGTTTGCCAATCCATATAAACTGTGAATTCCTCTCTCAAAGCTACTATTGCCGTATTGAATATTATCAGGGGCTATATTGCTAAGTGTATAAACCCCAGGTGTAATCAAGCCCACACCGGATTTGGAACCTGCGAATAAATTACTTCCATTTTGGTACCTAATGTTACCACCACCTGAAAGTGTAATTCCAAAATCATTTACATCCTTATTATAGGTAAGTAGGAAATCTGCGTTGGTTTCCAAGCCATGAAGCTCTGTGATACCATAGGCACCTTCTGGTTCCTGGCTGTAACTCCTACCTATTTTACTCTCTCTGGTTTCATTATATAAGTCCAAGGAATAACGTGCAAAGAAGTTAAAGGAAGGTGAAATCTGCCAATCCGCTTTTACATTCCCAAACACCCTGTCTCTTTTGAAGCTATTGTTAACTTCATTGGCAAGGAAATAAGGGTTATCTGTTACCCTAACTTCTCCACCGGCATCCATGGTTTTTTGCTCCAATCCTTCCTGACCTGGAAGCCAATAGTCCTTTAAGTCCAAAATATTGACATGGGGAGAGGTTTCATAAGCCCATTGTAAAGGGTTGGTACCTCGTTCACCAGCAGGCCTATTATTGGAATTGTTTCGACTCACATCAATATTGGTACTGAAATTCAACTTATCACTTACCTTAAGGTTGGAGTTGATATTTAAGGTATTCCTGAATAAATCTGAATTCGGTATAATACCCTTATTCCTCATATTGGAATAAGAGATTCTATAGTTCATGACATCATTGCTATTGGCAACTGAAAAGCTATTGGAAGATGTGATACCTGTTTGCACAAAGTTTTTAACATTGTCAGGATAGGAAACCAAAGGCATCGCTATGGGATTACCATTTTCATCCAAAGGGCTGTTCCATTGCACTTGCTCGTAACCTTTATCCAATTCTGCACCAAAGGCAGCATTTACGTTCTCTTGAACCAAACTTCCAAATGGGTTGGTCAAAGGGTTTCCACTAATATCTACAGGAATAGCAGAATATTGTCCTGCTCCAAATTTACTGTGCCATTTAAGGTATTTGTAAGGCACATCAAAAACAGTATTGGTACTTACATTCACTGTTAGTCGGTCTACATTCCCTCCTTTGGTGGTAATAAGCACTACTCCATTTCCTGCACGAGATCCATATAGCGCTGCGGCACTTGGCCCTTTCAGGATGGAAATGTCAGCAATGTCATCAGGGTTAAGACCCGAAATGGCATTTCCATAATCGACCCTGTTTTCGGAGCCAACCGAAGACACATTATTAAGCGTGTTGGCGATAGGAACACCATCTACTACAAAGAGCGGCTGGTTGTCGGTATTTAATGAGGTAGCCCCTCTAATTACCATACTTACCGATGAACCCGTACCACCTGTGGTACTGATGGTAGCACCGGCTACTTTTCCTGCCATGGCATTAAGAAAACTTTCCTGAGCCACTCTAGTCATTTCTTCGCCACCCACACGTTCTATGGAATAGCCTAGAGAAATTTCTTCCCTTTTAATTCCGAGGGCAGTGACAACAACTTCATTCATCTCTGAAGCATCTTCCCTTAGCTGCACATTAATAACAGAACGGTTGCCTACCAGTTCATTAATTGGTTCGAAACCTATAAATGAAAACACCAAAACCGTGTTGTTATCAGCAACAGTTATGGAATATTCTCCATTTACATCAGTGGCAGTACCTGACTGACCTCCCTGAATAAGTACATTTACTCCGGGAATACCTAAGCCATCTCCCTGAGAAGTGACTTTACCTGTGACTCGCCTACTTTGAGCCAAAGCTTCTGGAACTACGGATCCTATCAGGAAGCATAGCATAACTAAACAACACCAGTTTCTAAATTTTGTAAACCTGTTCACCATAAATTATTTTTATAGTTTAAACTCTATTTCCTAATATACTTAGTTACCTCAAAAACATACCACTCTATTCACAATATATATTGGCAAATAAGTACAATCTCAGAAACCTAAACCCTAGTTAGGTATTATTTAAACATTTCCATATTGTTAACAATAGATTATGAGATAGTTTATTCTGAATTATCATCTTAGAACTAATGTTTTCCAAATACCCTGTTGGACAAAGGATTAAATGGCTTTTTACTAAAAAATGGTGAAATGACTTATTGTAATAAAAAAAGGCTGAATCCAAAGGCCTGACCAAGGAATGAAAACATATAAATTATTTTACCTACCCAATAAATGAAACCTATCCCATACTAAGGCCAGTTAATTTTAACCCGGATTATGTAATAGGATTTCTCCGCCCTGACAATTGTCAGGGGTGAAGCCTGTCCCGTGTTTACGGAAAGTGTTGCAATCGCAAGACAATCAGGCTGTTTGGAGATTTTAGCATAGCACCGCTATGGTGAAATTCAAAACAGCAAAGAAGTGGCTGATTTTGAAGCTATTTCAGCACGTAATAGATTGTCTATTGCATATTTCGGGTTTAATCCATAATTCTTGGAAAGCCTTATTTCAATCTGTTCTTTAACTTATCAATCAATCCCAATTTCTTTTTCAAACCATGCCCTGGACTAATACGATAAATAAGGTTTAGTCGATAGTTTCCAGTCCCCAAATTGGCCTTATAGCCATTAACTGCTGCCAAATTCACTTGATTGTAAACATAATTGACATTAAGAGACCACCTATCCGAATTGTATCCTGTAAATCCCCTCATTAAAAAATTAGGCCGGACCGACCAATTACTATTACCTGTTCCATCTTCATAATTGAAATAGGTCCTGCCTATTGATAAACTAGAAGCTGCAGATAGGGTAATAAAAAAATGCTTTTTTATAATCCAGGAATAAGCATAGCCAAAATTGGGGCCTATTTCAAAGTATTTGATCTGATCGAAATTATTAGGAACTGATTGTAAAGGTAGAATACCCAAGGCATTTCTTACCTGACCTCCATAAACTTCCGCGCCGGCCATAAATGAGCCTGCGGATTTTTTTTGCCACTCGTTCTGCAAAAAGGCCGCCCTATAGGAAAACTTATCTCCATTAAATAAGTACTGAACGGAAGCTCCCACCTTTCTAAGTTTCATGTCTGGGAAAATTCTCGATTCATTATTATTATCTAAAGTATTTCCCCTTAATAAATAATAGCCATTATAAAATTGTCCAAAAAAATCTATGACCCAATTTTTAGGATAAGCATGCGCTTGCAAATCAAAATATTTGGAATCTCCACGTTGCTTATCTGGGTTTAAAAACCCGAAACCATAGGCGAGGTTTAATGTCAAGCCTTCGTAAGTAGCACCAAGCCCAATGTTCAAGGTAGAATTCGGTCTATACCAATAACTTTCATCGGCAACCTTTATACCCAAACCTGTATACTTCCTGGACATATAAGTTCTCAGCACTAGTTTATCAGGATAGGTCATATAATATACTGTTGAATCTATTGGCTCCTGCGCTAAAACACTATAATGAAAGGTCAGGGAAATGAGGGTCAATATAAAGACATATTTCATAGGAGCATTTAAATTACATCAATATCATTGAAAGCAACTTATTCGGAGGATTAAAATGTAACCTACTAGAAAAAAGGGAGGTTAGGAAAAATTAATTCGAAATAACCTCCATTTAATTACTAAAAAAAGAATAAGTATAAAAAGTTGCTTAATCACCCAAAACAAAGGTACGGAATTTTGAGCAAATAAAGCAATGAATTCATCTTAGTATACTTCGATATTTTAAAGAAATAATCACAAATCAAAAAAATGGCCTTTAAAGAATTCATCTATACTCCCTTAGCAAAAGGTAGGATAATTATGCAAGGACAATTGCATTTGGTTTCTATTAACTGATTTTTCATCCTTTAATACTTGAAATTGAAATGAAAATTGAAAAACCATTCTATAATAAATAGAAACAGCCCCATTATTGGCCCTAGCCGATAATAACCAGTTTAAAACATCCTTGATTATTGGCGGAAATAGATCATTTTCAAGATTAAAATTAAAAATTTTGAAATTAATTATTTATTAGAATAATACAATTAATTTCTTAAGGTTTTGGAGCTAAAGGTAAGCGGTTTAGTACATAGAAATTTTATAATTGGTCTAGTTCCATCTATTCCTATTGTCTACACTATTCTATAAAAAACATTACCCGCTGATAGGAAATAACAGGATCATGGCACTCTAGAAATGCTTACCGATTAAACCCGGCTATTACTTATTCCGTGCTTTATTTGAGGAGGTACTTTGTTATATAAACTAACTGTTCCTCGGAGAGGAAATGCGAAAAGTTTAGACCTAAATTTTATCCTTACCTAAAAACCACTTTCGGAAGTAGTATAGTATTGGATTTTTGTATTTGAGCTGCTTCCAAGGCCGGCTACCATGAGGCCTATGCCAAACGGGCAGGTCTGGCAGAATGTAATTATCGAAGCCCAAACTTATTGATTTCTGACTAATATGCGTATCATACCAATCTTTACTATTATCCAGATCAGTGAAATCATATTTCTCTAAAAAGTTCTTACTTATCAAGGTACAGCAAAAACTAAGGCTTCGCGTAGTCTTTGCCGGATCCTTACTCTTTAATTGTTTGAATTTAAGATAAGGAAAATTCACCTTTCCCTCAGCATCTTGTGTTATCGCTCCTACCAAACCTACATTGGGGTTTTCATTGGAGAAATTCACTAGACTTTCCAAGGTATCTGGATTTATCTTAACATCCGATTCGACTACAATTAAAGGCAAGCCAGCTTCTAAGGCTGATTTTTGTGACAGTTGGAGTACTGTCTTATAATTAGGTGATGGATTTGAAGTCACATCTTCCAAATGAATCAGTTTAAAGCCTTTGGCTTTGCTGGCTGTTTCTAATGCAGCTTTAGTTTGATCAGTAGAATAATCATTAAAAACCCAATAATCATAAACTCCTTTGGCGTCAGAAATGGCCTGAACTGTTTCTAAAGTCGCCTCTAAAGCATCTTTTACGGGTGTAACTACAATTGCCTGCATCTTGGAAAAGTAAGAATTATCCCCGGAAAATTCCGGGGATAATATTTAAAAATTAATTCAATTTTGCTAGCACTTCTTTGATTCGCTTAAGCGCTTCTTTCAATTCATCTTCAGAGGCTGCATAAGACAATCTCACTGAATTTGGTGCTCCAAATGCGGCTCCTGTAACCAAGGATACATTTGCCTCTTTAAGCACATAAAGACAAAAATCATCCGCAGTTTCAATTTTCTGATCGCCTGCTGTCTTACCGAAAAAGGCAGAAACATCAGGGAAAAAGTAAAATGCTCCTTCAGGAACGTGTGTTTTGATACCTGGTATATCACGCAATAAACCCAAGACCAAGTCTCTTCTTTTAAGATAGGCTGCCGCCATTTCTTCAGTTGGCTTTTGATCACCAATCAAACCCGCAAGGGCTGCACGCTGCGCTATGCCTGTTCCACCTGAGGTAAACTGACCTTGAATTTTCTCACAAGCCTTTGCAATAAACAATGGAGCACAGATGTAACCTACTCGCCATCCAGTCATCGCATAACCTTTAGAAAAACCATTTACAGTAATGGTACGGTCAAACATGCCTGGGAAAGAGGCTATGCTAGCGTGAGAACCTGTGAAATTGATCAACTCATAAATTTCATCGGCTATAACTATAAGGTTTTCCTTGCTCTTGATAACATTAGCAATGGCCTCTAACTCATCCTTGCTGAAAACAGATCCTGACGGATTACATGGTGAGGAATAAATCACAGCTTTGGTCTTATCCGTAATGGCTTCTTCTAATTGACTAGCGGTAGCTTTAAAGTTATTTTCAAGGTTACCCTCTATAAGAACAGGAACACCTCCGGCCAATTTGATCACTTCAGAATAAGATACCCAATAAGGAGAAAAAATGATCACTTCGTCTCCTTCATTAATCAAACACATGAAGATATTGGCAATTGAATGCTTTGCACCTGTAGAAACTACAATGTTTTCTGCTTTGGCTTCAGAAATGTTATTTTGATCCCTTAGTTTTTTGGCAATGGCCTCTCTTAGGTCTTGGTAACCAGCAACTGGAGGATAAGAAAAATATTTCCCTTCATCAATAGCTGCTTTAGCAGCTTCCTGTATGTGTTTAGGCGTTTTAAAATCAGGTTCTCCCAAACTCAAACCGATAATATCGATTCCTTGAGTCTTTAATTCCCTGGCTTTTTTTGCCATAGCCAGCGTAGCTGACTCTTCCATATTGTTAATACGATCAGATAGGATGGAATTCATTTATATTTTATTTAAATTACGTTTGATTATCAGATTAGTAAGACCTATTAACCACCAAATTAATTTATTATGATTGATGACCTTTCTGCCACTTTTTTAATTTTGCAAAAATAAGGATAATGACAACGATTCCTAAATCTTTGACTAGTTTTGAAAAATGTAACTTTTGATAACTAGGATGAATGCATTGGATTTTTAGTCCTAATCACAACATCAAGCCCTATATATTCGTTTTTAAATTGTTATGAAAAAACTCATTTACTTATTTTCTGTAGTGCTGTTTTTTATTATTTCGGTTGGTTTCGGTCAGGAAGAAACCAGTATAACTGAGGTAGACTCATCTGGTGTGGAAGAAAACAGATTACTTCCTACCTCTACCCCTATACTATTGTTCTCTGATGCAGAGGACAATTTGAAGGAAGAAAAAAAGAAGAAAAGGAAGAAAAAGAAAAAGAATTTTCACTTCGGCGAAAAAACCAGTCGGGGTTTAATCAAAAGTAGTTTTAGGGATCAGATTACCTATCAGTTTTTCAATTACACCACTAGGAACAAAAGAGTCGATCCCTATATAAGGGATATTTTTTGGTACGACACCAAAAACAAAGCCATCAAAAATGGCAACTTCGATTCCTCCAAAGGCTATTTGCTTCATGGTCCCTATGAAAAACGAATCGGGGAAAATGTAGTTGAAACTGGTATGTATTTTTACGGCACCAAACATGGTCGATGGATGAGTTTTGATGCAAAAAACATTCTTTTAGACAAAAGGCATTATTCAGAGGGATGGCCCAAGGCCTCAAGAATCACCTATTACAATCGAGGGGAACGGAAAATAGAAAAGTTAACCCCAATAGAATACGATTTGGAAGAAGGTAATTTTTTCCATTTTTACCCTGATGGGCAGGTAGCCGTAGCAGGGGAATACAAATTTGGAGAACGGATAGGAATCTGGACCGAATATTGGCCAAGAGAAAGTGACAAAACCGTGAAGAAAAGAGAAATCCAATACCAAAATGAGGCCCTAAACAATAGCTTTAAACCATTTATAAGGGCTGAATGGGACAAAGAAGGAAATCTTATCTATAGCCGCAATCAATAAAAAGCATCTTCGAAATGTTTAAATGCTATCCCTCCTGATTTATTTCGGTAAACGCCAACTATATCGAATCGGATATCTTTTTTCCAGTCTTTCTCGTATATGTAATGATCGGCAGCTCTAATGATTAGTTGCCTTTTCCTATAATCCACAAATTCTTCCGCATAACCATAACCTGTTCCACTACGAAACTTTACCTCTACAAAGACCAAAATCCCTCCTTTTTCCATTATTAGGTCTATCTCCGCATGCTTGTACCTATAATTAGCAGCAACGAATTCAAAACCATTGGCTACCAACCAATCCTTAGCGAGCATTTCAGCCTCCTTTCCCTTGTCATTGTGTTCAGCCATTGTTTGATATTGACTATATTTGAAAAAAACTACTGTAAAAGGTGAATCAATTTAAAAATAAAAAAGTTATTTTTCGGGATTTAGGCACCAAAGATTATCAGGAGTCTTGGGATTATCAGGAAAAACTGTTTGCTCAAACCGTTGAGGTTAAGATTGCTAACAGAAAACTTGACCCAAAGGATGCACAAATCACTGATAACTATCTACTGTTTGTGGAACATCCACATGTTTACACTTTAGGCAAAAGTGGTAAACCAGAAAACCTCCTTTTAGACGAGGTAGGATTAAAGCAATACAAGGCCAGTTATTACCCTATAAACCGAGGAGGAGACATTACCTACCATGGACCGGGACAAATTGTAGGCTACCCTATTCTGGATCTGGATAACTTCTTTACAGATATCCACAAATACCTCAGGTTTTTGGAAGAAGCGGTAATTGCAACCCTTAGCGATTATGGAATAGTAGCAGGTAGAATTGAGGGATTGACGGGGGTGTGGCTGGATCATATAGAACAGAAAAATCCTCGGAAAATCTGCGCCTTAGGTGTCAAATCCAGCAGATGGGTAACCATGCACGGTTTTGCATTTAATGTCAATACTGACCTTAATTACTTCAACCATATTATCCCTTGCGGAATCAGTGACAAGGCTGTCACTTCTTTGCAAAAAGAACTGGGTAAAGAAGTAGACATCTCTGAGGTTAAAGAAAGAGTAAGGTTTCATATAGGCAGATTATTCGACATGGAACTACTGATAAGCGAAGAACAAAAATGAAAAAGGACATAAAATTTCACCCCGTGACAGGAGTGAAAATGGCTATAGTAAAAGAAGTCAATGAAAAGGAAGAAAGCTGGGCGGTGTATATAATCAATAAGAACCTTATTGAATTGGAAACACTAATGATCACGGCAAAAGGCTACGGCAATGTAGGCGGAGAAGTAAAAAAAACCTCTGTCTTGCGACACATGATTGAGAAGTTAGAAGCGATGAGTATTGCTAGAGTTGAGGCCATTGACCCGGCATTGTTTAGTTTAAACAATGAATTCTGGGTAAGTTATTATATTCTGGACCAAATATTTGACAAAAAGTTTATATTTGTAGCGGGCAGCGTTCAGGAAAAGCACATGACCTACATTCCTGAACTGGATATGCATGGGATCTTACATAGCTGAAGCTTATGGCTGATTTTTTTGAACATCTGAATGACATCCTTTTTCTGGATATTGAGACCATCTCCGGAGCAGAAAGCCTGCGGGATTTACCTTCAAGAATGCAAGAGGAATGGACGAAAAAAGCCCAGCAACTACAAAAAACTGACGAAAGAGAAGCTGACGATCTCTATTTTGAAAAGGCAGGCATTTATGCCGAATTTGGTAAGGTCATTTGTATAGGAGTAGGTTACTTTACCTATAAAAAAGCGGAGGACGAACTTATTTACAGGACCAAATCCTACGCCGCATCAACAGAACATGAAACGTTATTAGAATTTCGGGACCTCTTAGAGAAAAAAGACTGGATCCTTTGTGCCCACAATGGCAAGGAATTTGACATTCCTTACATCTGCAGGAGAATGCTTGTCAACAAATTACCACTTCCAGACGTATTGCAGCTTTCAGGGAAGAAGCCTTGGGAGATTAAACATATAGACACACTGGACCTGTGGAAATTTGGGGATTATAAACATTACACCCGCCTGGATTTATTGGCAGCAATTTTTGATATCCCCAGTTCAAAAGAAGGAATAGACGGAAGCATGGTTAACTCCGTATACTACAAAGAAAACGATCTTGACAATATTCGTAAATATTGCTTGAGAGATGTAGAAGTAACCGCCAGAATATACCTGGCTTATCAGGGATTACCTGGAGACCTGTCGTTCCAAATCATCAATTTGGATAGTTCGGCAGAATAAACATCACAACATAAGGAAGGTCAATAAATTAGAATAAATATCCTTACCTTTATAATTATAATATATTTTTATGGGAAGAAATTCAGGAAGAAAAAAATCAGGATTTAAAAGCAAGGGCAATAAGCCCACAGATTTAGAGCATTTAAAATTAAAAATAGCGCAATTTTTTGACAATAATTTCGGTGAGGATTTCGCTGAAAAGCAACTCATCAAAAAACTAGTACTGCGGGATGCAGCTACCAAAAAACTTTTAAGCCCAGCCCTCCAGGAATTGGTAGATGAAGGCAGGATATCACGTAACCCAAGAAACCATTACTCTTCAGCGGCGGATCCAGAATTCGTTATTGGAGAAGTAGATTTCGTCAATGCACGGTTTGCATTTGTGATACCTAATAATCATGAGAAAAAAGAAGACGATATCATGGTCAAAGAAGCAGATCTAAAATCTGCACTTGATGGTGACAAAGTCAGGGTAATGATTTTACCCAAAAAAGGAAGAGGAAACCGCAGAGAAGGAAAAGTCTTGGAAATTCTAGAACGTAGCAGAGACGAATTTGTAGGCCGTATAGAAATCTCCCCCCGATTTGCATTTGTAGTGCCTGACTTTAAGAAGATGCACCATGATATCTTCGTAAAAAAATCAGATCTCGCTGGTGCACAGCATAACCAAAAAGTAGTAGTAAAACTCACTGACTGGAGTGAGGGTGATAAGAGTCCTACTGGAAAAATCATACATGTTTTAGGTAAAGCAGGGGACCATGAAGTGGAGATTCATTCCATTATGGCTGAATTCGGACTTCCTTTTGATTATCCGGAGGAGATAGAAGCAGAAGCTGAAACCATACCTGATACCATCTCGGAGGCCGAGATAAAAAGAAGAAAAGACTTTAGAGATATCGATACATTCACCATTGACCCTGCAGATGCAAAGGACTTTGATGATGCAATTTCATTTCGCTATTTAGAAAATGGCAACATGGAAATAGGCGTGCATATTGCCGATGTAACGCATTATGTCACCCCGAAAACCTTGATGGAAAAAGAGGCCTATGACAGGGCTACCTCTGTTTATTTGGTAGACAGAACCATCCCAATGCTTCCAGAACGCTTGAGTAATGGACTGTGTTCATTGCGCCCTAATGAGGACAAGCTCACCTTCTCTTGTGTGTTCGAAATAACCGATCAGGCCGAGGTAAAGGATTTCTGGATAGGCCGAACGGTTATCCATTCCAATAGGCGATTCAGCTACGAAGAAGCCCAGGAGAATATGGATTCAGAATCTGGTGATTATGCCAAAGATTTGTTAAAAATCAATTCCATGGCAAAATTACTTCGTAAGGAGCGATTCAAAAAAGGAGCGATCAATTTCGAAACAGTTGAGGTAAAATTCCAACTCAATGAATCAGGTACACCTGTAGGTCTTATTATAAAAGAGCGAAAGGATGTACATAAGTTGATCGAAGAGTTCATGCTTTTGGCCAATAAAACCGTAGCGACCTATATTTTTAACAAAAATAAGGGCAAAAGTACCTTCATTTATCGCGTTCATGATTATCCTGACCTTGAAAAACTAGCCACATTTGCTAATTTCGCCACCAAATTCGGCCATGAGGTAAAAGTGACTGATGAAAAGAAAGTGTCCAATAGTCTGAACAAACTAATGGAAGAGATCGTTGGTAAGCCAGAACAGAACATTTTGGAACAGTTAGCCATAAGAACCATGGCCAAGGCAAAATACACAACTGAACCAAAGCTTCATTTCGGCTTGGCATTTGACCACTACACCCATTTTACCTCTCCAATCAGAAGGTATCCTGACATGATGGTGCATCGGCTTCTTCAACATTACCTGGACGGTGGTAAACCACCTGAAACCCAGGCTTGGGAAGAAAAATGTTTGCATTCTTCAGAGAGAGAAAAAAGGGCTGCTGATGCAGAAAGGGCAAGTATCAAGTACAAGCAGGTTGAGTACATGAAATTGGCAGAAGACAAAGACTATGCAGGCATAGTCACAGGAGTCACCGAATGGGGAGTTTATGTTGAAATTTCTGAAACAAAATGCGAAGGCATGGTTAAAGTCCAGGATCTGAAAGATGATTACTATGACTTTGATGACAAGAACATGCGGCTTATTGGATCCAAAAATAAAAGAATGATTACCCTGGGTGACAAAGTACAGGTCAGAGTAACACGCACTGACATCGATAGAAGAACGATTGATTTGGAATTTGCAAGCAATGATAAATGACAACAAGCTGGAGGATATTAGAATTTCCCTCGAGCAACATATAAAAGAATTAGAATTGAAAGGTAACCCTCCGGAACTATACGATCCGATAACTTACCTTATGGGTTTGGGGGGGAAACGAATACGACCATTACTAACCTTGCTGGCTTACGGTTTGTACAAGGAGGATTACCAAAAAGTACTTACTCCTGCTGCCGCCATTGAAGTTTTTCACAATTTCACACTCATGCATGACGACATCATGGACAATGCACCTCTTCGTAGAGGAAAGGCGACCGTCCATGAAAAATGGGATGACAATACTGCTATTTTGTCTGGAGACGTAATGCTGGTCAAGGCCTATGATTTATTCCTGTCCATAACACCTGAATACTTGAAGGAAAGCCTTCAACTCTTTAGCAAAACCGCTGCGGAGGTTTGTGAGGGACAGCAAATGGATATGAATTTTGAAAACAGGGAATTCGTAAGTGAAGCAGAATACCTAAACATGATACGTTTGAAAACGGCTGTATTATTGGGCTTTTCCCTGCAATTGGGTGCTGTTCTAGCTGGTGCCTCGAAAGAGGATTCCAATCACTTATACGATTTTGGAGTAAATATAGGCGTCGCTTTTCAGTTAAAAGACGACCTGCTGGATGTCTATGCCGACAAAGAGAAATTTGGCAAGCAAGTCGGTGGGGACATTTTGGCCAATAAAAAAACCTACCTCTTAGTAAAAGCCAATGAATTGGCTGAAGGTTCGGTAAACGAAAACCTACAGAAATGGATTAATTCTACATCCTTCAATCCAGAAGAAAAAGTAAAAGCTGTAACAAGCATATATGACCAACTTCAAATAAAGGAAAAGACCTTGGAGTTAATGGACGACTATTTCGAAAGAGGTTTCAACCAACTTTCCAGCCTTCAGGTAAAAAATACTGCTGGATTGCAACTCCTTCAAAATCTAACACACAACCTGGCCAACAGGGAAAAATAAAATCATGGATTTATCTTTAACGTTAATAATTATTATCATTACCTGTCTGGTATCCTATTATGGATGGAAAAACCCTGATTTTATAAACAAACAATTGTTTACGCCTTACCTCATCAAGAGAGAAGGCTCTTACGGTCGGTTTTTATTTTCTGGCTTTATTCACAAAGATGGTACGCATTTGTTATTTAACATGTTTACCTTCTATTTCTTCGGAAATGTGGTAGAGTCTTACCTCACATATGTATTTGGTTTTGAATTAGGCTTAGTCGCCTTTATTGTCTTTTACCTCTTGGCAATTGTCATTGCAGACATACCAACCTATCTAAAGGAACAAGACAACCCCGGATACCACGCCTTAGGGGCCTCAGGAGGCACTTCGGCTACTGTGTTTGCTAGCATAATCTTGATGCCACTCTCTGATATTTGTATCTTCGGCATCTTTTGTCTTCCCGGATTTATTTTGGGATTGCTCTTTTTAGGATATGCTTTTTATAAAGGCAGGACAGGTGGTGATAACATTAACCATGACGCCCATTTTTATGGTGCAGTGTTTGGAATTGCTGTGATCGTATTAATCTCTCCAGAAAATGGATTGCGATTTTGGGAACAAATAAAAAGCTTCAGCCTTTTTTAAGACTGAAGCTTTTATCTACGCTTTTGCTTTTTTCAATTGTCTAACCAATTTATCCACTACTTCCTTTAGCAAAGGAATCCAGTGTTCTCCCTTTTCTTCGGCAAATACATCCGGACCGGGTATTCCTACGCGCATCCCTACCACGCTAACAGCGTTGCCTCCACTTCCCTCTGTTTTAAAATAAACATCTACAGCATTGATGTTTTGGGTGAATTTTGAGAGTTTGTCTATTGAAGACCTTATTTCTTCTTGAACGGAAGTATTGATTTCAATATTGACTGACTGAACATCAATCTTAATTCCATTGTAGTTTTCTGTGAAGTTCATTTTCAAAATCGTTTAACTCCATCTATTCGGAGAGGTGAAAATTATTACTACGAATATCTTAAAACTAAGGAATAAAAAAAAGGTCATCCGTTAGAATGACCTTTAAATAATAAATTTCTTTAAGAAGAAGTATCTTAAGCTTCCGCTGGAATTACTCCTACTACTGATTTACCATCGTGCTTTTTAGTGAAAGCAACTTTACCAGGAACCAAAGCAAAGATTGTATGGTCTTTACCCAATCCAACATTAACGCCAGGATGGTGTTTAGTACCTCTTTGTCTTACAATGATATTACCAGCGATAACTGATTCACCACCAAATTTCTTTACACCAAGTCTCTTACTTTCAGACTCTCTACCGTTTCTAGAACTACCTACACCTTTCTTATGTGCCATAACTTATTATTATTTAAGGTTGCAACCCGAAGGATTACAGTGTGATATTTTCGATTACTATTTTTGTGAATTGCTGACGGTGACCGTTTTTCTTTTTGTAACCTTTTCTTCTTTTTTTCTTGAAGACGATTACTTTGTCACCTTTTACATGATCAAGGATTTTCCCTGATACCTTGGCGCCAGATAATAAGGGCGCTCCAATCGAGACAGTGCCATTGTCTTCTGCCAAAAGCACTTGATCGAATTCTACGGAAGCGTCAACTTCACCTTGCATTTTTGGTGCAAAGATTTGTTGATCTTTTGTTACTTTGAACTGCTTACCGGAAATGTTAACTATTGCGTACATAATGGTTTGATATAATTCAATTATCAAAATGAGGTGCAAATATAAGAAAAATTACCAAATAGATAAACTAATCCTCCAATATTAATTTCAATATTTACACCCAAAACCCCAGAAACTCAATTTAATCCAACGCCATCTTCAAAAATCCAGCCCTATTCGCCATTTATAAGGGTTTGAAATTAAATTTTCTCATTTACACAATTGATCAACAGTATCTTACAACAGAATACTCACGAAAAAAAAAACTGGATTTTTGACCGACAGTCAAAAAAATGGCCATTTTTGGCCCATTTTAAATATTTTAAAATTATTTAAAAAAAGTTGACCTAGCATATATGATCCATTTAGATTAAATCTTTACTTCAGTTCAAATTTCCTAACCCACTTTATATTACCTATTTATAATCTATTGACCAGAGTTCAACTTTTTAGGGTTTTTAGCTAAATCGGGCTTTACTTTTTCATTTTTCTTGCCCATATTTGTTAAGGCATTCGTACCAAATTAGTCTAATAGCCTTTCATATAGACGCTAACAAGAAATACGGTACACAGCAATAATTAATTTTTACTCAGATAAAACCATTTCTACTAATGAAGCCAGAGCCAATATTAGAACAGGGAGACAACAGCAGATTTGTATTATTCCCCATCCAACATGATGACATTTGGGAGTATTATAAGATGGCTGAGGCAAGTTTTTGGACTGCTGAAGAGATAGATTTAGGTCAAGACCTTAATGACTGGAAGAATCTAAGTGATGGAGAACGACATTTCATTTCTCATGTTTTGGCATTTTTTGCTGCAAGTGATGGAATTGTCAATGAAAATCTAGCAGAACATTTCGTAGCAGAAGTACAATACACAGAAGCAAAGTTTTTTTATGGTTTCCAGATAGCAATGGAAAACATCCATAGTGAAACCTATAGCTTATTAATAGACACTTATATCAAAAATGCAGACGAACGTGATCATCTATTCAATGCAATAGAACACCTAGACTGTGTTAAGAAGAAAGCGGAGTGGGCATTGCGTTGGATAGACAAAGGGAATTTTATGGAACGACTAGTTGCTTTTGCAGCAGTTGAAGGCATATTCTTCTCTGGCTCATTTTGCTCAATCTTCTGGTTGAAAAAAAGAGGCCTAATGCCTGGTTTGACTTTTTCTAACGAGTTAATCTCCAGAGATGAAGGACTACACTGCGATTTTGCTTGCCATCTATACACCAAGCATTTGGTCAATAAATTGCCGCAGGAGCAGGTTACAGAAATCATCAAAGATGCTGTAGAAATAGAAAAAGAATTTGTAACAGACGCATTGCCTGTAAGACTTATTGGCATGAATTCTGAATTAATGTGCCAATACATTGAATTTGTAGCAGACAGGCTGCTACTTGAATTGGGATGTTCTAAAGTTTGGAACAGCAAGAACCCGTTTGATTTTATGGACATGATTTCTTTAGAAGGAAAAACCAATTTCTTCGAAAAACGTGTGGGTGATTATCAAAAAGCAGGGGTTATGAAAAACAAGGACGATTCTTCCTCCTCAGACAAATTTTCTGTAGAAGAGGACTTTTAATCATTTTTTAACCATTATAATCATCAGTTAGGTATGTTAGTAATAAAAAGAGACGGTAGAAGAGAATCCGTCAGATTTGACAAAATCACAACAAGAATAGAAAACCTTTGCTACGGGTTGGATGCACGCTACATCCACCCTATCGAAGTTGCAAAAAAAGTAATTGATGGGCTTTATGATGGTGTTACAACCACAGAGCTTGACAATCTCGCTGCTGAGGTATGTGCCTCCCTGACAGTAATACATCCTGAATACGCAATTCTTGCTGCAAGAATTGCTATTTCAAACCTACACAAGACTACAAGTAAGTCGTTTTCAAATACCATGAAACGACTATATACCTACATCAATCCAAAAACTGATGAGAATGCAGCACTGATTGCTCCTGACGTCTATGGAATTATTAAAAAACATGCTGCCAAACTAGATGAGGTAATTGACTATACTAGGGATTTTGATTACGATTTCTTTGGTTTCAAAACCCTAGAAAGAAGTTATCTTATTAAACTTGACGGTAAAGTTGTAGAGAGACCACAGCACATGCTTATGCGGGTCTCTATAGGTATCCACAAAGAAGACATAGAGTCAGCAATTGACACCTACCACCTTTTGTCTCAGAAATGGTTTACACACGCTACACCTACCCTATTTAATGCAGGTACGCCTAAGCCACAACTGTCTTCTTGTTTCCTACTTACAATGAAGGACGACAGTATTGATGGAATTTATGACACATTAAAACAATGTGCTAAAATTTCTCAATCTGCAGGAGGTATAGGCCTTTCCATACATAACGTAAGGGCAAAAGGCTCTTATATCAGGGGTACCAATGGAGTGTCTAATGGCATTGTCCCAATGTTGAGAAACTTTGACATGACCGCCAGGTATGTAGATCAAGGTGGAGGGAAAAGAAAAGGCAGCTTTGCCATTTACTTGGAACCTTGGCATGCTGACATCAAGGACTTTCTTGACCTTAAGAAAAACCACGGTAAAGATGAACTCCGTGCAAGAGACTTGTTTTATGCTGTATGGGTTTCTGACTTATTCATGAAACGTGTAGAGGCCAATGAAGACTGGTCTTTGTTCTGCCCTCACGAAGCACCTGGATTGGCAGATTGCTATGGTGATGAGTTTGAAAGACTCTATGAAAAATATGAAAAAGAAGGACGTGCGCGTGAAACTATAAAAGCACAGGAGCTTTGGTTTGAGATTTTGGAATCCCAAATCGAAACTGGTACCCCATACATTCTTTATAAAGATGCTGCCAACAGTAAGTCCAACCAAAAGAACCTTGGTACCATCAAGTCTTCCAACTTGTGTACAGAAATCATGGAGTATACTTCTCCAGATGAGGTGGCTGTTTGTAACCTGGCTTCTATTGCACTTCCTAAATATGTCACTACAGGAAAAGACGGTAAAAAATATTTTGATCATAAGAAACTTTATGAGGTAACTAAAGTGGTTACCAAAAACCTTAATAAAGTAATTGATGTCAACTATTACCCTGTACCAGAAGCCCGAAAATCTAACTTCAGGCACAGACCTGTTGGATTAGGTATTCAAGGACTGGCGGATACTTTCATTCTTTTGAGAATGCCTTTCGACTCTGATGAAGCCAAAGGGCTCAACGAAGATATCTTTGAAACCATCTATTTTGCAGCAATGGAGACATCCATGGAACTTGCAAAAGTCAATGGCACTTATGAAACCTATGAAGGATCTCCAGTGTCAAAAGGTATATTCCAGTTTGATATGTGGGGTGTAACTCCAAAATCTGGACGTTGGAACTGGTCAGAACTCAAAGAAAAAGTAAACAAGTATGGGGTAAGGAATTCACTTTTAGTGGCTCCAATGCCGACAGCCTCCACCTCCCAAATCTTGGGTAATAATGAGTGCTTTGAACCATATACTAGTAATATCTACACTCGTAGAACCTTATCAGGTGAGTTCGTTGTAGTCAACAAACACCTAATGAAAGACTTGATCAGATTGGGTCTTTGGACGGATGGAATGAAAAACAGACTGATCGCTGCCAATGGCTCCGTTCAAAATATGCCTGACATCCCTCAAAACCTAAAAGACCTCTACAAAACAGTGTGGGAAATCTCTCAAAAGGTAATTATAGACATGGCTGCCGATAGAGGTGCTTATGTATGTCAGTCACAAAGCATGAACTTGTTCTTACAAGAGCCTAACTTTGGAAAATTAACCTCTATGCATTTCTATGCATGGAAAAAAGGTCTTAAAACTGGTATTTATTACTTGCGTTCTAAAGCAGCAAGTAGCGCCATTCAGTTTACAGTAGACAAATCTCAATTGAATGGAGATAAGCCTGAAGCTGTAGATTTGGATAGCAAAAAACAACAACAAGAAGCCATTATATGCTCCTTGGATAATCCAGACGAATGTGAAGCTTGTGGTAGTTGATCCACAAATATAAAATTGCATAAAAAAGCAACTGTCCTTTCGGCAGTTGCTTTTTTTTTGACTAAGACCAAAATCATTTAGGATACACAATATTGACTTTATCAGGTCCTGAAATTTCACTCTTCACTGTGCCATCACTCTGCTTTTTATGCTTGACATAAACCAAACCATAAGGAGTGGGGAATGTTCCTTCCACCCATTCCAAATCTCCCAAATGCGGATCAATTAGAATGGTCTTTGATCCCGGGTCCAAAACATGGACACCAAGCACATGTCTACTCATCCACGCAGTAGGACCAGAAGCCCAGCCATGACTCAAGTTATGACGGAGTTTATCATAGCTGTAGCCTCCATAACTTGCATGTACGTCCACTTTATCATCAGGGACGAAATCATCAATTCTTGCAGCATTTTCCAACCACTTGATATTAAAATCTTCCCAAAAAGTAGTTGCACCGAGGTCAATCATCGCGCCCCAATACTCTCTAATATTTTCAATCGCTCCTTGGTAATCACCAGCCTTGGCCTTGGCTTCCAGCATATAATACCCATAAAAAGTAGAAAAATCAGCCACGCCATTTTTGGAAATCACTTGGCGATTGGCTTTAGAAGGATCCATTATACCAGTTAATGACATTAGGGAAGCAGCTTGCTTAGACCCTGCATGATCAGGATGGTAAGTCCTCAATTTTGCGGCCATAGCCTTTGCCTCTTTGGCCATTTCATCATTTTCCAATACAGTATAAATCTCACCCGAAGCATCAAAAGCCCAAATCAACATGGATTGTAAGCCGGCATGAATGGCTTCAGGGTTTTCACTTGATGGCCAATCTAGAAAACGGGTACCATCCAATTTTTCTTTATTGCCTTCCACCCTACTTGCCATGTGCCTAGTAAGTTTAATCAAATAGTCTTCTTGGGCTTTTAAATAGTCCTTGTCCCCATGATGCAGGTACCAGTCACGGTGAATAATAATCCACCACATAGAATAAGTACTGATCCCGTTCATCCATTCAGGCATAGGTGTAATGTCACGGATCAGGTCAAGACTTTTAGGAACCACCTCATTGTATCCAAAGACTGCATTAATCGTTGAAACCTCAGGGTGCAAATCTCCTACCCAGACCAAACGATCTCTTTTTATCCCATCCCAAAGGTACTCTTGCATGTTCATGTGAACCGTATAAGCCCCCATGTCCCAAATCTTATTCAAACGTTCATCATTACTCTTAAAACTTCCCAGATATGGAATGTCTCTGTAGACCAATATGGCATTGGCTTCCTTTAGCAGTAACTCTTTGTTAGGGTCTACCAAGTCTATCCTTGCATATCGGAATCCCGAATTACCAACTTCAAGTTTCCCAAGCCATGGAAGGGAAACAATAAAATCACGCATGGCATGGTCATTTGTAGCCCCATGTATGGTATCAATGGATGACATTGCTTCAGTAACCGACTCTCCCAATCTTATCCGTACACGCACGGGATCTTTTGATCCTATCATACCCGTCACCAATTGAATCCCTCCATGCAGGTTGACACCAAAATCCAACAAGATCCCCGGTTTTTCAGTTTCAGTACTTTTCATGACCAAAAAGTCTTGCTTATTGGTAAGAATGGCCTGGCCAATTGGTTGGTTAAGGAGATGATTTTCGTTCTTTATTAAAGCAGTGTTTTCGGTGGATTTCCAGAATATTTTTACCGGGGCAATGTATTTCCGCGTTCGGGAATCATCGGCTACTTTATAGTCCCTGCCATTGTTAAATGCCGGTGGCAATTGAGCAAAGGCATTGGAACAGATTGCGAAAAACAGTAATATTGAAAAAAGTGGCCTTACAGCGCTTTGCATAAAACTCATTTGGATAGTCATTTTGGTTAATCAACCAAGATAAAACTATTTAGTCAAATACCTGTCCTGTGCGTACCTGCTCAATTGCTGTCTTATTCTTCATTTACCTGCTTTTAAATAAGCTAATCTACACCCAACTGAATTAATTCAGTATCTATTTTTTTGTTCCACCTCTCTTGAGCTGAGGCATTGGTTCCATTGGAAGTTTGATTGTCATAAGCTTCTTGCATGCGGTTCATTTCTCTAAAAGCTTCCAGGTAATGAAAGGAAATCTTCCGTTCATAATTATGAGGCTCGAGTTCAAGGTTCGTTAATGTGTTTTTGAGACGCTCAATAATTATCTTCGTTATATCAAAATGCCTTTGTTCATGATTAAGTCCATAGCTGTTGTTTCCTGACCTCACCCAGGAAGAACTTTTCAACATGTAGGTTTTAAAGACTAAATCTACTAGCAACACACCATTTTCCATACTGCTATTCAACTCATAGCCTATACTTGCAAAAATGGATGCCGCATAATTATTGAAACCTGGTCTACCAGTGAAATCTTTCCAGGTCAAGGGCCTATCGGTAGCATAAAAAACAGTATCACTCACATTCGAACGGACATAATCCCTCATCTTTAGTCGCACCTCTTGGGCCAGAAGATTGTTATTTGGCGCATCTTTCTCTATCCAATCATCAAAATATTTCATGGCCAAATTCACCGATCGCTTTAAGAATGGCTCCAATAAGTGAAACTGTCGTACCCCTCTTTGGTAACTTATACCTCCTTGAAACCCCAACAAATCAACCAATTCATCCCCTCTTTCCAAAGCAAATTCAAAGTCCAAATGAATGTCACCTTCTACTACCCCAGTTTTAGCATTCAGAATGTTTTCAATTATTTTGACATCCTTAATTTTTACTACAACAGGGCGAGACTCTTTCTTCCCAGGATAAGCTCCCAATATATATTGCTCCAAAGCAGGTATAGTGCCTCCTTCAAGATTTACCGTCCGCAGATTACTGCCACTTTTAACATCCGGCACCAGAAACGCAGTAGGGTTAAGGTCCTTTCTCTCATCAATAATCCTTGAGATATAATATTCATCTGGACTAAATACCTGAGAAACCATCCTCAATGGTATAGGATCAAGACTAAGTCGTTGTGAAAAAACATAATTAACAGGCAACAACAACCCTAGCACAACAAAAAACAGCTTGGCATAAATTGAGAAAATCACCTTATATAACAATTGAGGTATCATTGGAAAATTAGCTATATTAGCTTAAACAGGTTTAACCTGTCTGAGGTTTTGCCTAAATGGGGTAAAGTATAAGGAAATAATTAAATTTTAGTTACACCCTTTTCTCCTCAAAGCAATGGCTAATATTTACTTTTTTGAAGATTTGGCTTTCTCATTGAAATCCAGGCAAAGGTCAATCCAATAAGCCATTTCTCTTTTTGTTGTGATGGCTTCAGCACTTACGTAACAATAACCTTTGTACACCCTCCCTTTCATGACCATGGATTGGAACCCATTTACTTCAGCTACCTCTTCCACTAATTCAGGATCATATCTACACATAAGCTTTGTACCACTTACATTTACACACATTTTTTCATTGACCAAAAAAGCCAGGCCTCCAAACATGGCTTTTTCTTCCACTTCCAATTGTCCTACTTCGAAAAGATATTCACGAACCCTATCTGCAAGCCTTTCATCATATGCCATTTTTATACCGTTTAGCTGAGACTCAAAATACCAAATTAATACCGCTAATAATAGCGTCTACAAAAGGAATTTTGAAGGGCTTGAAAGATAATAATGGCTAACATACCCATGGTTAATTTTTAGCCGGAACCAATAAGCCTAATATTTTGAAGGAAAAATCTGGAATTACATGGCTATTACAGTTACTTTTAAAAGATAATTGCCTCAATAAAGGAAAACCATACGCTCCAAAATGACTGTTTGATTTAACCCGGATTATGTAATAGGATTTCTCCGCCCTGAAGTGTCAGGGGTGATGCCTGTCCCGTGTTTACGGGAAGTGTTGCAATCGCAAGAAAATCAGACTGTTTGGAGATTTTAGCATAGAACCCCATGGTGAAATTGAAAACAGTAACAAAGTGGCTGATTTTAAAGCGATTTCAGCAC
>NZ_JBSXOH010000075.1:0-141809 GCF_056859355.1 Cyclobacterium sp. L-R | reverse complement strand
CTGATTTTCTTGCGATTGTAACACTTCCCGTAAACACGGGACAGGCTATTACGAATCCTATTACATAATCCGGGTTTAAAAATTATCTTTTGTTATCCATAGTTAATTGAAGCAATAAGCGGCTCTCTGACCCTAGGGGTTGGTCAATTTGTTTCAGCGAAAAGGCCTCAGTAGTAAAGCTATACTCTCTTTATAGTAAGATTATAGAATTGCCTTTGCCTATTTTCGGTTAAATTGGTTTAATTTACGCTTTCAATTGAAACCAGAAAACCTATGGCAACAACAGATAATCCCAATAGGAGAAACTTCATAAAAAAGACAGCCTTGGGCTCAATGGCTGCGCTATTGGGCACCAAAATCGTCTATGCACTTCCTGAAAACTACACCCCTGTGGCACTTGAACAGGACAATGATCCTGGCAAACTTTTTGGGAAGCATAAGGACATGATTGTATTAAATAACAAGCCCTGGAATGTGGAATCCAGAGCCCACTTATTGGACGATGATGTCACCCCTGCAGATAAAATGTTTATCAGAAATAACGGTTTGATTCCTGATAAAATCGATGTAGACAACTGGGCCCTAACTATAAAAGGTGAGGCCATGGAAGGAGAAAAAACCTACACCCTTCAAGAGCTTAAGACAAAATTTCCCGTCCACACCTATCAACTCGTCCTCGAATGTGGGGGAAATGGCAGAAAAGAGTATTATCCACCTGCCAAAGGAAATCAATGGTCATTGGGAGCTGTATCTTGTGCCAAATGGACAGGTATTAGGCTGAAAGACTTATTGAAAGATGCTGGCATAAATGACAATGCCGTTTATGTAGGCTACCATGGTGCTGACAAACACATCAGTCGTGACCCAAACAAGCAGCCAATATCAAGAGGAATACCCATTAGCAAAGCCATGGACGATTACACCATTATAGCATTTGCTATGAATGGAGAAGATATACCTATAGCTCATGGACATCCTCTGCGATTAATTGCATCTGGGTTCCCTGCTTCTGTTTCAGGAAAATGGCTGGAAGGCTTATCCATAAGAGACAAAGTTCATGATGGTGAGAAAATGGCAGCTCCCTCCTATTCAATCCCCAAATTACCAGTAGAACCTGGTGCTGAGGTGAAAAACGAGGACATGAAAATCATTGAAAGCATGCCTGTAAAATCTCTGGTTTCCTACCCTAAATCAGGGGCAATAATAAAACCAAATCAGGCCCTAGAAATCAGAGGTCATGCATGGACAGGTGCTGAGCATATCACTAAGGTGGAGTACAGCATTGACTTTGGAGCCACCTGGCATGCTTGCAATCTTGAGAAAGCAGCAAACCGTTATTCTTGGCAACATTTTAAAGCCAAAATAAATTTCCCTCAGGAAGGTTACTATGAAGTTTGGGCAAAAGCTACGGACAACACAGGACTTAGCCAACCGATGGTTACACCAGGTTGGAACCCTAAAGGATACCTTAACAATGCTTGTCATAGAATTGCTATAAAAGTATCATAATATGGGACAATTAACTGGAAAATTTAAAGCCATCGCTGCAACAATTCTAATTGTCCTAATTGCTATTGGAGCTTACCTTTGGTCCGCCAAAGATCCTTCTCTAGCAGATGGGGAGTTTGTTAAAGCTGATGCGCCAATTGAGGCGAATCCTTTGGACTCTGAGATAGAAAATGGCATACACCTACCCACTGGTTTGATTGCAGATGAAGGGTTAAATCTTGTAATAGCCAATTGCACGGCATGCCACTCTGCAAAACTGGTTACACAGAATCATGCCAACAGGGAGGGATGGAAAAAAATGATCAGGTGGATGCAAAGTTCCCAAAACCTTTGGGATTTGGGAACACAAGAAGAGGTCATCCTTGATTACCTGTCTAAAAACTATGCCCCAGAAAGCTCCACCCAAAGCAATATGGGAAGAAGAGCACCTCTGATGGACATAGAATGGTATGAACTGAAAAACTAATTTATGGTCTTTCAGCCACAAATATTTGCGCATAGCCTTCAACATCTTTGTTGAAGGCTATTTTTTTACCTGTATTTGAATAGTTTATCGCATACGGTTTAGTTTCAAACTTGGGGCTAATAGCGTAGGCTTCTCCAGCATTTCCCTTCTTGTCTACGGTATTGACATAAACCTGATTATCGCAAACATAGGCAAACTCTCTGGTTTTAGGATTCCACCTTACAGTACTCTGAACGGGAGTTGAATGAAAGGAGACCTGCTTGGGTTGCCCCCCATTAACGGATATTAAAAACACCTGGTCAATCCCATTCTCATCTTTGGCCAGATAGCTTAAAAGCGCTCCATCCATTGAAGAGCTTACCCAGTGTCTGAATTCCGTAGTAACTCCCGGATATTTTTCCTCTTCAGTGAAAGTAACTCTTCTTGTTATGGCACCGGCTGGAGGCATGGGCATGGTCGTGGAAGTTCCCGCTAAAGGACCTTCCGGTCCTTCTACGTCTAAATCCTCTGGCACATCCACTATAAAGACCTCTGTAAGTTTCTTTCCATCTTTGGTCACAAGGTCACCAAGAAATGCCCTTGCCCTTTGCCAACTTCCATCTGGTTTCTGATAGCCATTATTACCTACCCACCAATCACTATAAGCCTTGCTGATTTCTTCACTTCCAGGCTTGGGGTTAGCCACTACTTTTACTACCAGCACGGAATACCATTCTCCCTGAAAATTTTCACCTTGACCAGATTTAATCTTTGGGCTTTTTTTATTTCTTTTGGACACCCCTACAGTCCTTAAATTATAGGTCTCTCCGGTTTTCTCTTCCAATTCTACCATAATGGCATCATTGTAGGTATAACCTAACCAGTCACCATCCCCACTCCATTGGTGCCTATGGGTACCTCCGCGTAAAGCACCAGCAGTATAGGGCGCCACTACATCCCGGCTATCCATCCAGTAGGAGCTATTATTTGATTCATTGACGATTCTCCCAACACGTCTATGCATGGCATAGGGCTTATCTTTACTTGCTGGAGGCAAACCATGAATAAAAACAAGCTCATTTTCTGTTGGATGATAACTCACCGCCCCTACACCTGGACCAAAATCATTGGCATTCTTGGTCTTATAAACGACTTTGGTGTTACCTGATGCAACATTTACCTTTTCAATAATGGCATTTTCTCCAATCCCCCCTTCATTGGGTCTAGTATCATAGACTATCCAGGCATCATCCGGAGAAAAATTCTGGTTATTGTCCATCGCATGGTTCTTGGCTTGATTGGTCAATTGCTTAACCTTCCATATTTCCTGAGAAAAGAGTGTTGAGGTACTCATGATTAATAATACGGGTAAAAGCCAGTTATTTAGTTTATTAAGGGTCATTTGCTTCAAATAATCAAATTAAGATTTCTAATATACGTCAGAAAGACCAATTTGTACCATTATTTTATGCCTTCTAAAGGCATAGTCCCTTTTTTATCTAACTTATTTTATTAATATTTCTATTTGATTGACATTAATTTTAAAACCATGAAGTATTTAATAATAATTTGTTTTTTCACTTACTTTTTTCACCCTGTCAGCGCCCAACAAATTGACTGGGAAAGCATAGCTCCAGGTGTATGGAGAGGCACTGTGGGGGAAGTAGAAGAATACGATCTGCTTTCTGCTTCGGGGTCAAAGCCTAATTTACCTGCTTTATCCCGATTAGGGCAGGTCATTTTCCCATTAAATAAGGAAGAGGTTAATGCCAAGTTATTGGATGGGAAAACTTATTTACAATTACCACTTGATGAGAATGAAGAGATTTTTGGCTTCGGCTTAAATTTCAAAACCGTTCACCAACGTGGCAGAATTATGCGGCTTCACATGGACCATTATGGAAACCAAGACAATGGCAGGACGCATGCACCTGTTCCTTTCTATGTAAGCAGTAAAGGATATGGTGTTTTTATCAATTCCTCCAGGTATTTGGATGTTTATGCAGGCACAGGGTCTAGGTTGGACAGTAAAAACCCAGCGAAAGCCTTGGACAGAAACACCGACCCAGAATGGACAGCCAGTCCCTATTCTGATGCAGTTGAGATTCTCGTTCCTGCTAAGGGAGTAGAATTCTATGTTTTTGCTGGACCATCTATTCTGGAAGCTGTACAACGTTTTAATTTATTTAACGGCGGTGGCCCTATCCCACCCAGATGGGGATTGGGTTTTACACAAAGAGTGCACAGGCTATTTAATCAAGATCAAGTATTGGCCGAGGTCAATGAATTTGAAAAAAAAGGGTTTCCTTTGGATTTTATAGGCTTGGAACCAGGTTGGCAAAGTAAATCTTATCCCAACACATTTGCCTGGGATAAAGAACGTTTCCCCAATCCGGAAAAACTTATTCAAAACCTGAAAGAAAAACACATCAGTTTAAATCTATGGATCAACCCTTATGTTTCTCCAGAAGCCAGTTTTTATAATGAGCTTAAGCCCTATTATGGAAGCCATACAGTTTGGGCAGGAGCCGTTCCTGACTTAAGTATTCCTGCAGCTCAAAAAATTTACTGGAAAACCTTTAAAGAATCACATATTGAACCTGGAATAGGTGGGTACAAGATTGATGAGGTGGATGGCTATGACAGGTGGCTTTGGCCAGATGTGGCCGAATTCCCTTCTGGACTAGCCGCCGAACAACTCCGACAAACCTACGGCCTACTTGTTCAACGTCAATCCAGTCAACTTTTTCGAGAAGAGAACCGTCGAACCTATGGCTTGGTAAGGGCCTCAAACGGAGGTGGTGTTTCCTTTCCCTATGTAATTTACAATGATTACTACGATCATAGAGATTTTATTACCGCATTGGTTAATAGTGGCTTTTCAGGCCTTTTGTGGACTCCTGAAGCACGGGCATCAAAAACTGCCGAAGAATGGTTGAGAAGATTCCAGACCGTTGTTTTTTCTCCTATGGCCATGATCAATGCCTGGGCAAGCGGTACAAAGCCATGGTCCTACCCTGAAGTAGAAGAAGAAATTAAAGAAATGGCGCTATTAAGAATGAAAATGATGCCTTATTGGTACAGTAGCTTTGCCCTTTATCATTTTGAAGGAATCCCTCCCTTTAGGGCCATGCAATTTGAGAATGGATTTACTATAAAAGAGGAAAAGGAAAGCAATGGCCTAGCAAACCTTGAGAAGAATCCTTACAACGAAGCCATCAAAAAAGAATTAAAGGATCAATACATGGCTGGTCCTAATTTATTGGTAGCACCTGTCTTTGCAGGTGAAAGTGAACGGAAGGTGGTATTACCAAAAGGAAAATGGTATGACTTTTACACAGGAAAATACGTTGGCAATGGTGAGGTCATTACAGTTAACGCTCGCTTAGACCAAATTCCCGTTTTTGTCAAAGATGGTGGAATAGTCCCATTAATGGACCCCATGCTCCATGCTCCCGGTAAAAACCAAAGTTATGATTTGAAAATACTCCACTATGGTGAATCACCCGGCCATTTCACATTGTATGACGATGATGGAATATCCTATGATTATGAAAATGGGCACTATTCTTGGAGAGATATAAATGTAATAAAAGAATCCAACGGGAAATGGAAAGGCTCCATTTCAGCTGTTGGCGATCAAAAGCCAAACAATATTGGAAAAGTGACTTGGGTATTTATGTCCGAGCAAGAAGGACAAACTCCACTAAAATAAAGGAAGGAATTTAGACCTTCCCCTAAGGGTTTAAACCCGAAATATGCAATAGACATTCTATTACATAATCCGGGTTAAAGTTAACGCATAAACAGACGCCTACCCATACTTTTACCATAAAACTATAGCACATAATCAACTAATTTTTGCAACCATCTCTTTTGGAAATAAAATATTTATTCTCTACCAATAGAGGAACATTTCGAGCTGCTTTAAGTTAGAAGCAGCAATTTATTAAAATAAAACACAAGCCTAAAACAAAAAAACGATGAAAAAATACCTACTTACTAAAAAAAGCTGTTTTGCCTATTTCACTGTATTTGCAGTGGCCTTGGCTTTTTCAGCTTGTTCTACTAAAGTTACTTTCCCTGTTTCTAATATTGTACCAGCAGCAGAACCAACTGCTAGCATCAGCAAAAACAAGGAGGGGGCTTATGAAGTAAAAATAAACATCAATAATTTGGCACTGCCAGAACGACTGTCTCCTCCAAAAAAGCACTATATGGTATGGATAGAGGCTTCAGGACAGGGAATTACTAAACTTGGAGAGATCTCAAACAACCGAGGTGTTTTCAGTAATAAAGGCAAAGCATCCTTTGAAGCAGAGACCATGTACAAGCCTACAATGATTTTGATTACGGCAGAAAACAGCATGGATATTACCTACCCAGGATCTAATGTAGTGTTAAAAAGCAAACCCTTTAAAGTAAAATAACATTTGGAACAAAGGCTATCTTATTTGATAAAATATATTATTTTATAATTATCAATAAGAGATTTAAATACTTTTCCGAAATTTAATTCTTACTTTTGCGTCTTAATAATATTACACATGCAGAGTATTCGAAATATTGCAATTATTGCACACGTTGACCACGGAAAAACAACCTTGGTAGATAAGATAATACACGCCTCAAAACTTTTTAGGGAAAATCAGCAATTTGATGACCTAATACTAGACAGTAATGATCTAGAGAGGGAAAGAGGCATTACCATTCTTTCAAAAAATGTTTCAGTAAGGTACAAAGATACCAAGATAAACATTATTGACACCCCTGGTCACGCTGATTTCGGCGGAGAAGTTGAAAGGGTTTTGAAAATGGCAGATGGTGTTATTCTTTTGGTTGACGCTTTTGAAGGACCTATGCCCCAAACACGATTTGTATTGGGCAAAGCACTTGAGCTTGGTCTTACACCTATAGTAGTGATCAACAAAGTGGATAAAGAGAACTGTCGTCCTGATGAAGTTCATGAAGCAGTCTTTGATCTAATGTTCAACTTGGATGCAACTGAAGAGCAGTTGGAATTTCACACCTTGTACGGTTCAGCCAAAAACAACTGGATGGGTGAAGACTGGAAAAATCCTAACGACACCATTTTTCCACTTTTGGATGCGGTAGTTAAATACATTCCAGAGCCTAAAATTGATGAAGGTACTACTCAGATGCAAATCACTTCTTTAGATTATTCAAATTTCGTTGGCCGTATCGCCATTGGAAGGATAAAAAGAGGAAACATTAAAGAAGGACAACAATACGCACTCTGCAAAGAAGACGGCGTTATAAAGAGAGTTAAAGTAAAAGAACTTCACGTATTCGAAGGATTAGGTAAAAATAAAGTAACCGAAGTTCAAGCTGGAGACATTTGTGCCATCACAGGTGTAGAAGGTTTTGACATTGGAGATACAATTGCAGATCTTGAAAATCCAGAAGCATTAGAAAGGATCTCAATTGATGAGCCTACTATGAACATGCTTTTCACGATCAATAACTCACCTTTCTTTGGAAGAGAAGGCAAGTTTGTTACTTCTCGCCATTTGAGAGAGAGGTTGATGAAAGAAACAGAGAAAAACCTTGCACTAAGAGTAGACCCTACGGATAGTGAAGATAAATTCTTGGTATATGGTAGAGGTATTCTCCATTTGTCAGTACTTATCGAAACAATGCGAAGAGAAGGTTACGAATTACAAGTAGGTCAGCCTCAGGTTATCTATAAAACAATAGACGGCGTTAAGCATGAGCCTATTGAGACCTTGGTAGTAGATGTACCTGAAACTTCTGCAGGAAAAGTAATCGAACTAGCCACCCAGAGAAAAGGAGAACTTTTGGTAATGGAACCTAAAGGTGATTTACAACACCTAGAGTTTAGCATTCCATCCAGAGGATTAATTGGATTGAGAAACAATGTATTGACTGCTACCCAAGGTGAAGCGATCATGAATCACCGGTTTGCTTCCTACGAGCCATTTAAAGGCCCTATCCCAGGAAGAATCAATGGTTCGTTGATCTCTATGGACTCAGGTCAGTGTACGGCTTATGCCATTGATAAATTACAAGATAGAGGAAACTTTTTTGTGGATCCAGGAGATGACCTTTACACTGGTATGGTTATTGGCGAACACTCAAGAGACAACGATATCGTGGTAAACGTGCAGAAAGGTAAGCAACTTACCAATATGCGTGCATCAGGATCGGATAACAATGCAAAAATTGCTCCAGCCAAAAAATTCTCATTAGAAGAATCTATGGAATATATCCAAAAAGATGAATATCTCGAAATTACTCCAAAAAGTATACGGATGAGAAAAATCTATCTGGAAGAAAATGAAAGAAATAGAGCTGCCAAAGCGCAGAATTCATAATAGAAAAAAGGATGGAAAAATTTTCCATCCTTTTTTTTTACTCAAACATTAAGCAGATACTGTTAATTAGTTAATTTTACATTTCAGATTAACTCGATATTTGGCAGGCAGTCAATTAATCCCCAAATACCAAGTGACGTTTTAAATGAGATACAATTATGAAAAAAATTGCAGTATATACCTCTGGTGGGGATTCACCAGGAATGAATGCATGCGTTAGAGCAGTAGTAAGGACAGGGATTTATCATGACCTGGATGTTTATAGTATCAAATACGGTTATGATGGAATTATTAATGGAAACATTAAAAAAATGCAGTCTCACTCTGTAAGTAATATTCTTCAAAGAGGAGGTACTATACTTAAATCTGCCCGAAGCAATGAGTTTCGCACCAAAGAAGGGAGACAAAAGGCCTTTGACCAACTAAGTAAGCACGGAATAGAAGGATTGGTTGCAATTGGTGGAGATGGTACTTTCACTGGGGCAAAAGTTTTTTACGAGGAATTCGGAATTCCTATTGTAGGTTGCCCAGGAACCATCGACAATGACATTTATGGAACAGATTATACCATAGGTTTTGACACGGCTGTCAATACCGCTTTGGAGGCTATTGATAAGATCAGAGATACTGCCGCAGCTCACGACCGTGTGTTTTTTGTAGAAGTAATGGGTAGAGACAGTGGATACATTGCTATTGAATGTGCCATAGGAGGTGGTGCAGAAATGGTAATGGTACCTGAAACCATCACTACAGCCAGTGAAGTCTCAGATTACCTTAAAAATTTAAGGAAAACAAAAACTTCCAGTATTGTGGTTGTAGCTGAAGGTGATGAAGAAGGAGACGCAGCTACCATCATGGAGAAGGTAAAAGCCGAATTCATTGGTGATGAGAAAAAATTCAAAGTAACCACATTAGGCCATATACAGCGTGGGGGAAGCCCTACAGCCAAAGACAGGCTCTTGGGCAGCAGAAGCGGGTTAGCCGCGGTAGAAGGCTTGATTAATGGTAAATTCAACTGTATGGCGGGTATCATAAATGACCAGGTTGTATACACTCCTTTTGATGATTGCATCAACAAAAGTAAACCATTGAATAAAGATTACCTTAGGCTTCAAGAGATCTTAAGCATTTAAATATGGGCTTTATTCCAATTTTCATTACCCTAGGCGGATTTGTTTTTTTATTTATGATGGTTGTCAATCATAATTTAAAGCAAAAAAAACAGCTATTTGAGACTGAATTAACTCAGTTCAGCTCAACGACTAAAAGCCTTTTTAAATCAAGCAATGGGAATGAGCACATTTCAGTTGTAAAAAGCATTAAGGAAGCAGAAGCACTTTATCATACTCTAAAAAGCAATGAAAAAACACATAGCGAAGCAGTCACAGCCCAGAAAAAATTAGGAGAAATCCGAATGCTTAGGCACAATTACAACAAACTAATCAAAACAAAACCTTATAGTTTTGTAGCCACACTAATGGGACATCATTCCATTTGATCTTTTATTAGGGAGAGCATACTATTGATTTCATCCGGATGAAACCAATGGTATGCCTTGTCTCTTTTCAGCCAGGTAACCTGTCTTTTGGCATAGCGTCGAGAGTTTCTTTTCAAAAGCCTTATCGCTTCTTCCTTGTCATATTCACCATCTAGACAGGCAAAAATCTCTTTATAACCGACGGTATTAAGTGCATTTAAATCCCTATAGGGGTACATTTCCTTTGCTTCTTCAAAAAGACCATTGCGAATCATACTATCCATCCTTTGATCTATTCTTTGGTACAATTCCTCTCTATCACGAATCAAGGCTAATTTGATTGTCTTGAATGGACGGAAAACCTTCTTTTTAACCCTAAAGCTACTAAAAGGTAATCCAGTACCTTGACACACCTCTAAAGCCCTAATCAAACGTTGCGGGTTTTGCTTATCTACAATATTGAAATAATCAGGATCTAATTTTGATAATAATTCTTGAAGGGGCTGAATCCCTTCTTTTGCATAAAGGGCATTCAATTTTTCACGTATCTCCTGATCTACTTCAGGAATATAATCCAGGCCTTCAACTACCGCATCGGTATATAAACCAGAGCCACCCGTCAAAATCAATAAATCTTTTTCTCTAAACAAATCGTTTATACAATTCAACGCTTCTGATTCATACATTTTGACATCATAGGCATCGTGAATAGATTTATTGCCAATGAAATAGTGAGGTACCTTGGCCAATTCACCCGCAGTAGGCTTGGCTGTCCCTATATTAATTTCTTGGAAAAATTGTCTACTATCGGAGGATATTATGACAGTATTAAATTTTTTGGCTAAATTTATGCACAAATCAGTTTTTCCAACAGCGGTTGGACCTGCAATCACCAGGATTATTTTATTTAATGGAGTCAAGATTCAATTTAGCTATTTTAAAGCTCCGAATTTAAGAAAATTCGAACATGAAAAACAAAAAAGTCTTGATAGTAGACGACAATGCGCTGAATAGAAGGGTATTTGAAAATGTAATCGGACACAATTATTTTTTTGAATCTGCATCAGACGGGCTAGAAGCTATAGAATTATTAAAAAACAACAAATATGACATCATATTGATGGATATTCAAATGCCGAAACTAGACGGTATAAGTTGTTTAAAAATAATCAAGGAGGAAGAAATAACTGACATTCCAGTCATTGCTATTTCTGCCTACTCCAATCAAGGAGATCGAGAATATTTTTTATCGACCGGCTTTGATGATTTTATTGCCAAGCCTGTAAAACCCAAGGATCTGTTGGAGGCCATCCATTTTCACCTTAATCAAAGCCCAAACAGAAAAAACATCCCTGAAAAGGAACAATCCATTAATGGAGACATTAATGAATCAGTAATCCAACAACTATTGAAATACCACAGCTTGGAAAACATTAAATCCGTATATGGTGATTTTTTAGAGGAGGCTGAAAACCTTACTCAAGAAATAAAAATATTAGCGGAATTTAATAAATTTGAAGAAATTGGAGAAAAACTTCACATATTGAAAGGTAATTCAGGAACACTTGGTATTAATGTAATGTTTAAGGTTACTTCTTTATTTGAACAAAAAATCAAAAATTCATCCACGGATGGAATAGCTGATGACATCGATCAATTAAAGTCCAGCCTGAGCAAATTCAAACAATTACTTGAAAACGATAAAATTTTTATAAAATATGAGTGATGCAAAAAGAGTATTGGTAGCCGAAGACAGCTCAGTTATTATCAATCTAACAAAGAATGTTCTATCCTTTGAGAATTTTTCAATAACTGCTGTTAAGAATGGCCAACAAGTTTTAGATAAACTTGAAAAAGAAGATTTTGATTTGATCCTAATGGACATCAATATGCCGGTAATGGACGGTGTGGCTTGTACAAAAGCCATTAGAAAACTCCCAGACCCAGTAAAATCTAAAATTCCAATCATCGCCATCACTGGGAATTACAAAAATTTCACTTTGGATGATTTCAAAAAAGCGGGATTGGACGATTATGTTCAAAAACCCCTGGATTACGATTTGCTATTGGTTACCGTTAAAAAACATATTTACAAGTAAAATGACCGTCAAATACACCAAAAACTTTTTGGATAAATTAGAAAATATCTTTGCCTCATCAGCGTATCACCTACGTTATGAGAAAGGCAATTTTAAATCTGGTTTTTGTATTTTAAAGGAAACAAAAATTGTAATTATAAATAAATATTTCACCCTTGAAGGTAAAATCAATGCCTTGTTGGACATTCTAAAAGAGCTTGATTTTAACCCTCAATCCTTCGAAGATCAAAAGCAACAAGATTTTCTTATTGAACTTAAACAAACAGAATTGAAGCTTTGAAAATCAAATTTTTAGGAACTGGAACATCTCAGGGTGTTCCGGTAATAGGCTGTAACTGCAATGTATGCACCTCTTTGGATTTTAGAAACAAACGCCTTAGAACCTCATTACACCTGGAAATTAACGGACTTAGCATTGTTATCGACACTGGCCCGGACTTTCGCACACAAATGCTTAGAGAGGCTGTAACCCACCTTGACGCGGTTCTTTTTACCCATGAACACAAAGACCATACTGCAGGACTTGATGACATACGTCCATTTAATTTCAAGCAACAAATGGACATACCGCTATATGGCACTGTTCAGGTTTTAGAGCAAATTAAAAGTGAGTTTTCCTATATCTTTGCCAAGACCAAGTACCCAGGAGTTCCAAGGGTATTATTGAATGAAATATCCAACACTCCATTTGTAATTCAGGGCAATAAAATCAATCCTATCCAGGTCATGCACCATAAGCTACCTGTTTTTGGATACAGGTTCGGGAATTTCACTTATATCACAGATGCAAATTATATTTCACCTGAAGAGATTGAAAAAATAAAAGGCAGTAAGGTTTTGGTAATTAATGCCTTGCAAATAAAGCCTCATATTTCCCATTTCACCCTTTCTGAAGCACTAGAACTCATCTCCATAATTGCTCCTGAAAAAGCATACCTGACCCATATAAGCCATACAATGGGCCCACATCAGGAAGTGACCGAACAGCTGCCTCGCAATGTTGAGATAGCCTATGATGGCTTAAAAATCCAACTTTAACATGCACCTTAATTATCACTTCTTTAAATTTTTATGCCCCGCTTTAAAAGCTGAAATTCTAGGTGGCACTATTACTTCCTGCTTTTCTCAAAACAAAGAGGAGCTTATCATTGAACTAAAGAAAACCGATGGCAATCCTTTCTTTATTCGGGCTTTACTTTTACCTGCTAATACAAGTATAAGTTTCCCTAAAGACTTTAAAAGAAGTAAAAAAAACAATGTTGATCTCTTCCCTGAAATAATTGGAGAAAAAGTCACGGATATTCAGCTACTGAATTTTGAAAGGGCTTTCTACATCTGCCTTAACGACACCCATGTCCTACTATTTAAAATGCATGGCAGTAGGTCTAATATTGTCTTATACAAAGACAAGGAGGCTACTCCCTATACCATCTTTAGAAAAGAACTTAAAGAGGACATGGGCCTTAAAATTCAAGAGCTTGAAAAATCCTTAGAATTAACTGAGGCAAGATTCAAAGAACTAAAAGGAAATGCCTCACAATTTCTCCCTACACTGGGCAAACTACCCAGAGCTTGGCTCAAGGAAGCCGGCTATCTGGAAGCGGACATAAACACCCGGTACAAGCTGATGGTGGAAATTATGGACTTGCTTGACAGTCCATTTTTCTCAATTCTCCATAAAAACGACAATTATTTCCTCACCCTTTTACCTTGTTCCTCTTCAATTGCCAGCACCACTGACCCTTTAGAGGCCTGCAATATTTACTTCCAGAAAGCAGTAGTCAGAAAAAACTTTGAGAATGTCAAAAACCAATTGCTTCGAAACCTTCTCGATAGACGCAAAAAAACAGTAAATTACATCAATAAGACCAGTCAAAAACTGGAAGAAATGGAGAACGACTCTCCTCCTAGCCAAACGGCAGACATCATCATGGCCAACCTTCACCAAATCCCCAACGGGGCAGAAAAAGTGAGCCTTTATGATTTTTACACCAATGAAACACGAGAAATTACTTTAAAAAGAGGCCAAAGTCCCCAAAAGTTTGCGGAGCAACTTTACAAAAAAAGCAAAAACAAGAAAATTGAATTCGAGCAATTACGTAAAAACCTGGCCCAAAAAGAAAAAGATCTAAAGGAGATTGTCAAGGAAGAGGAAGTTTTGAACCAATCTGAAGACTTCAAATCAATTAAATCACTCATCAAATCTGAAAACAGATCATCCAAAAACCAAGCCCAGCTACAATTACCTTACAAGCGATTTGAAACAGAAGGGTTTGAGATTTGGGTTGGAAAATCTGCTAAAGCAAATGATGAGTTACTAAGAAGGTACACTTGGAAAGACGATCTATGGCTTCATGCGAAGGATGTAGCTGGATCACATGTAATCATCAAGACCCAATCAGGCATGACGCCAACCAAGAGCGTTCTAGAACGAGCTGCTGCACTAGCCGCCCATTATTCAAAAAACAAAACATCGTCCCTTGCAGCCGTTATGTACACCCCATGCAAATACGTCCGAAAGGTGAAAGGTTCTCCACCTGGGGCTGTGATGGTGGACAGGGAGAAGGTAATTTTAATAAAACCTGAGGGGCCCGAAGAAATATAAGCAAATACACAGCTCAGAAAGGGCTTGCTTGTCACTTTGATATCTAAAAATCGAGGTTCCATCCTGAAAAAAGTAAATACGATTATTAGAAATATATTAGCCCTTGGGATAAAAAAAATGGCAACCCAATTTATCGAGTTGCCATTTATAAGTTTTTTCTACAACCGAATCACTTACAAACAATTCGATCTCAGAAGGCATCAATTAATCCACTACGTGAATTTTCAACATATTTGTTCTTCCTTTAGCTTTTAGAGGCATGCTAGCAGTATTGATTACAATATCCCCTACAGCTACATGTTTCTCCGCTTTTAGCCTATCCTGAATATCTTGGAAAGTACCATCTGTGGACACTTGGCTATCATAATAATAAGCCCTTACCCCCCAGACTAGACTTAACTGAGTAAGTAGGTTTTTATTTCTTGTGAAAACAAAAATATCTGCCGAAGGACGGTGTGAAGAAATTCTGAATGCTGTAAATCCGGAACTGGTAATACCAACAATTGCTTTGGCTTTCACATTTCTAGAAAGCCTACTTGCCATAAGCAATAAGTTATTGCTCATGTAGCTCTCTGTATCTTCAGGGATCTTATAAAGGTTGTGATAGATGTCTGCATTGACTTCTATATGGTCAATGATACTGCTCATTGCTTTAACGGCCGCAATAGGGAATTTACCTGATGCAGTTTCAGCGGAAAGCATAACAGCATCTGCACCATCCAGAACGGCTGTAGCTACATCATTGGTTTCAGCTCTTGTTGGTCTAGGGTTAACAATCATGCTTTCCATCATTTGGGTAGCAATGATCACGGGTTTGCAGGCGATTTTACATTTTTCCACCATTCGTTTTTGCCAAAGTGGAACAATCTCCATAGGAACCTCTACACCAAGATCTCCTCTAGCCACCATAATTGCATCAGTAGCTTCGATGATTTCATCAATATTATCAAGAGCTTCAGGTTTCTCTATTTTGGCAACAATTTTACAAGCTTTACCAGCTTTTTGAATTCTTTCTCTTAGATCAAGAATATCGTCAGCGCTACGTACAAAGGATAGGGCTATCCAATCTACTTCATTTTCAAGACCGAATTCAAGATCAATAAGATCTTTCTCCGTAAGAGAAGGTGCGCTAATTTTAGTATTTGGAAGGTTGATACCTTTTCTAGATTTAAGTATGCCCCCATGTACTACTGTACAATCAACATTTTTACCATCCGTATTAAGGACTACCAATTCCAAATTTCCATCATCAATTAGAATTCGATCTCCTTTGACAACGTCATTTGGTAAATTTTGATAAACAGTGCTTACCAAGCTGGCATTACCCATCACAGGATCGTTGGTTATGGTTATGGAATCACCAGGATTAATTAGTACTCCATTATTTTCCACCTCACCTACTCTAATTTTCGGACCCTGAAGGTCCTGCAAAATACCTGAATTATTATTCATGCTTGCATTGATTTCACGGATGGTTTTGATCACCTCTGCGTGAATACTATGGTCGCCATGGGAGAAATTCAACCTGAAAACATCAGCCCCAGCCATTACAAGCTCTGTTATTGTTTCCTTATTATTACTGGCAGGACCAATAGTGGCTAATATTTTGGTTTTATTAAAAATAGGTACTCTCATTTTCTACTTATTTAATATGTTAACAGGTTTTCTTTTGATTTTAACTTAATAGTATCAATTTTAACAATACTATGAATCCCTTTTACTACCGAAAGGCCGTCAATATACGTATTTAAATCCACTTCATCCGTAAAGTCCTGACAGAGTAAAAAGTAATCCATACTTTGGAGCTCAGGTATCAAGTATCTTGAGTGCCCTCCCACCGGATATGACTTATTTTTCAACAATTGGATGAATCCATGTTCTTTTTTTAACATAAATTGAGAAATAATTAAATCTGGTTGATTTAAGAATTCCATATGATAATCTTCTGCTTTTTTTAAATTTATTCCCAAAGTAGAATTGATCAGCCAAGCCAATTTATAGTCCTTTAAAGGGGCTACAAGGCCTAAAAGATCAAAATCGAAGGTGGTTTCAAAAAGAAGCTTGCTTTTCTTCATTCAGGAAGAATTTAAAAGCTCAAAGGTAAAAATTTTATTCCAACTTCTAACTTTGTGCGAAAGTTCTTGATTTAGTTTGTCATTTTTTTTGACATTAAGGTATTAAATAATTTTCTTTGCGGTGTGTTTAAACTAAACTGATCACAAAATGTCTGAAATTGCACAAAAAGTAAAAGCCATTATCGTTGATAAGTTAGGCGTCGAAGAATCTGAAGTTACTCCAGAAGCGAGCTTTACCAATGACCTTGGTGCCGATTCTTTAGATACTGTAGAGCTTATCATGGAATTCGAAAAAGAATTCAACATTTCTATTCCGGATGACCAGGCTGAGCAGATCGGTACGGTTGGTCAGGCTGTTAGCTATTTGGAAGCTAACGTAAAATAACCCATACTTAAAATCATTTATGAATTTAAGAAGAGTTGTAGTAACAGGTTTAGGTGCTCTTACACCAATCGGCAATACCGTTCCAGAATTCTGGGACGGCTTGTCGAATGGTGTAAGCGGCGCTGCACCTATTACCCGTTTTGATGCCTCAAATTTCAAAACCCAATTTGCCTGCGAAGTAAAGAATTTGGATATACTTCAATTTATGGACAGGAAAGAGTCCAGGAAGATTGATCCATATGCTCAATATGCAATGGTAGCCGTAGCGGAAGCCATGGAAGATTCTGGACTTGACCTTGAAAAAATTGACCTTACCAGGGCTGGAGTAATCTGGGGATCTGGTATTGGTGGATTGAGAACTTTTCAAGACGAAGTCACTGATTTTGCAGGTGGAGACGGAACACCAAGATTTAACCCCTTTTTCATCCCTAAAATGATAGCTGATATCGCTGCAGGGTTTATTTCCATTAAATATGGATTTCAGGGGCCAAATTTTGCTACTGTTTCAGCTTGTGCCTCAGCTACTAACGCCCTATTGGATGCATTCAATTATATCCGATTGGGAAAAGCCAATATCTTCATTTCTGGAGGGTCGGAAGCTGCAGTAACTGAAGCAGGTGTAGGAGGGTTTAATGCTTTGAAGGCATTATCTCAAAGAAACGATGACCCAAAAACTGCCTCTAGGCCTTTTGATAAGGACAGGGATGGTTTCGTTCTTGGGGAAGGAGCCGGTGCATTGATTTTGGAAGAGTACGAACATGCGAAAGCACGTGGAGCCAAAATTTATGCTGAATTAATCGGTGGTGGAATGACAGGTGATGCTTACCACATTACTGCACCTCATCCGGAAGGAAGAGGAGCTGCCAATGTGATGAAATTCGCACTTGAAGACGCCGGTTTAGAACCTGAGGCTATTGATTACATTAATGTGCACGGTACTTCTACTCCCCTTGGAGACTTAAGTGAAGTAAAAGCCATTAAAAATATCTTTGGCGATCACGCGTATAAAATTAATATCAGTAGTACAAAATCCATGACAGGTCATCTTCTGGGAGCTGCTGGAGCTATAGAAGCTATAGCATCAATATTAGCGATGAGAAACAGCCTTATTCCTCCTACCATCAATCACTTTACTGATGATGAAGAGGTGGATGAGAAATTAAACCTCACCTTTAATAAAGCTCAGAAAAAAGAAGTCAATGTAGCACTGAGTAACACTTTTGGTTTTGGTGGGCATAACTGCTCTATCATCTTCAAAAAAATAGCAGAATAAATTTGAAATTACTTCGGTTGCTCAGAATACAAGAGCTAACTTATAATAAGAAAGATAAAAGGCTTGCTATCGCTATAAAAAACATAGTGGGTAGCAAGCCTTTAAATTTATCTCTCTATAGACTAGCGTTCAGACATGTTTCTGCATCGAAGGAAATAAAAGCCGGTGTAAAAATAAGCAATGAACGCCTGGAATACCTGGGTGATGCGGTATTGGGCACAATTGTGGCCGAATACCTCTTCCAAAAATTCCCCTACCGGGACGAAGGCTTTTTGACCGAAACCAGGTCCAGAATTGTAAACAGAGAAGCGTTGAATCAGGTTGGGCAGAAAATTGGCTTACCTAAAATAGTGGAGTCCGAAATGGGTACCAAAGTCCCCTATAGCTTCAAATCGCTATATGGTGACACGCTAGAAGCTCTTATTGGAGCCATTTACCTAGATAGAGGGTATTACTTTTGCAGAAAATTTATCAATAGTAGGTTGATCACTCCATTTTTTGATTTGGACAATATCATTACCACCACTACTAATTTCAAAAGTAAGATCATAGAATGGTCGCAAAAGGACAATAAAGAAGTCGACTTTAACCTAAAATCCGTAGAAGGTAGCCAAAGGTTCAAAGAGTTTAAAGTAGAATTAAACATCAATGGCTCTCCTTATGCTGAAGGAAAAGGTGCCACAAAGAAAAAAGCCGAACAAGAAGCAGCTAGAATAGCCTGCGAAAAACTTCAAATAATCCCTTAATCCACGCATTCCCATTTAGGTCTCTAAAAAATCAATAACATGTCTCCATTACTTCTGGCTGGCGCCACACTCAACCAAACTCCTCTGGATTGGGAAGGAAATCTGAACAATATCATTCAGGCAATTTCCCTGGCAAAAGAAAAAAAGGTTGACCTTTTGTGTTTTCCAGAGTTGTGCATTACCGGATACGGTAGTGAAGATTTGTTCCTGAGTTATTGGTATCCTAAAAAAGCACTGCAAAGCCTTCAAACAATCCTTCCTCATACAAGTGGAATTACGGTGTTTGTGGGGCTACCTATCAGAATAAATACCAAAGTCTACAACTGCATGGCCATCCTAGAAAACGAGGAGATTCTAGGCTTTGTACCCAAACAGTTTTTAGCAATAGACGGCGTACATTATGAAGCAAGGTGGTTTACTCCCTGGAAATCCGGCGAAGAAATCACACTTGAGTGTTTTGACACCAAATACCCATTTGGAGACATCATCTTTGAGAAAAACGGCCATAAATATGGTTTTGAAATCTGTGAAGATGCATGGAGAAGCACTGACAGGCCTGGATACCGCCTAAAAAAACGTGGAGTAGACATCATTTTCAACCCTAGTGCCAGCCACTTTGCCATGGGCAAAAGCGAGCAGAGAGAAATTTTGGTTAAAGAAAGCTCTACGGACCTTGGTGTTGCTTACTTGTACGTCAACCTGCTTGGCAATGAAAGTGGAAGAATGATCTTTGACGGAGAAATACTTTTCTCCGAAAATGGCCATTGTTTGGTAAAAAACAAATTGCTATCCTACCAGGATTACGAGTTGGTTACGGTTGCTTACCCTGTTCAGCAGACTCAACCTCTGGAACTTAACCACAGTTTAGATACCAAAAATGAGGAATTCATGGCTGCCTCCACATTGGCCCTCTTTGACTATCTTAGGAAAAGCCGAAGCAGGGGTTTTGTCCTCTCGCTAAGCGGTGGAGCAGATTCATCTACCATAGCCATACTAGTAGCTGACATGGTAAAAAGAGGGGTAGAGGAACTAGGAACAGCCTTATTTTTGAAAAAAATCAATCGTGCATCCGATATTGCTCCAGAAAGTAGCATTCCAGAAATTATCGGGAAAATATTCACTACTGCCTATCAAGGAACGAAAAACTCCTCTGAAGCAACCCTAAATAGCGCCCACAACCTCGCAAAGAGTTTAGGTGCTACTTTCCATCATTGGACCATAGATGAAGAAGTAGATTCCTATACAAAAAAAATTGAAACAGCTCTAGGCAGAAAGCTAACCTGGGAACAGGATGACATCGCACTTCAAAACATTCAGGCAAGAACTCGTTCTCCAATCATCTGGATGCTGGCCAACATCAAAAACCACCTTCTCCTAAGCACTTCCAACCGAAGCGAAGGTGACTTGGGCTACGCGACCATGGATGGAGACACAAGTGGTAGCATTTCTCCCATTGCGGCAGTTAGTAAAGATTTCATCCTTCAGTGGTTGCGTTGGGCTGAGAAGGAAAAAGGCTATCATGGATTACAGTCCGTCAACGCTCTACAACCTACTGCCGAGTTGAGGCCTCAGGAGCAAAGTCAAACTGATGAGGACGACCTTATGCCCTACCCTATCATTTCTGCTATAGAGAAACTGGCCATAAGGGATAGGAGATCTCCTATGGATGTGTACCTTATTTTGAAAGAAGAAATTTCTCTTGAACCATCTCTTTTAAAAGCTTACATTGCCAAATTCTTTAGGTTATGGTCCATCAATCAGTGGAAAAGAGAACGACTAGCCGTCTCCTTCCATTTGGATGAATTTAATGTGGATCCAAAGACCTGGTACCGTTTCCCTGTACTATCGGGAGGTTACCGGGAAGAGTTGGCATTAATGGAAACCCTTGAAGAATAAATCAACGACAATCATAAAAAATATAATAAACCATGATCAATAGTATTTTGTATTACGTCGTTTGGAGTCCAAACCCTTCGATTTTTTCAGGATTTGACAGGTTACGCTGGTATAGCCTGCTCTTTGCAATGGGCTTTATTATCTCCCAACAATTCATGATTCACTTTTTCAAAAAAGAAGGTCATGATGAAAATTTAGTAGACAAATTAACCATCTACATGGTCCTTGCAACCATTATCGGCGCCAGATTGGGCCATGTATTGTTTTATGAACCAGAGCGTTACTTAAGTAATCCAATAGACATATTAAAGGTTTGGGAAGGGGGGCTAGCGAGCCATGGGGCAGCTATCTCTATCCTTATTGCTTTGTGGCTATATGCCAGAAGAACTCCGGGGCAATCCTATTTATGGGTTGTAGACAGAATTGTAATTGTCGTGGCCTTGACGGGGGCTTTGATTCGTTTTGGTAATCTGATGAATTCAGAAATCGGCGGGAAAGCAACAGGCACAGACAGTGGCTTTGTCTTTGCTCGAGAAACAGAGGAGATTTTGAATACCATGAAGCTTCCAATAACTTCTATTAAAGCTTATAAACCTTCGGACCGGCAGGCTGAACTAACCGGAACCGGACGTGTCCCTGTTAATTTTGACATTGAAATCGAGAAGGGGAGTTTTGATGAGGCAAATTTAAAATCTGTTCTAGAGCGAGATGTCAAGTATGCATTGACTCGATTCAATAGTTCAAAGAAATACATGGCGGAGGATCCTGAAACCCCGCTTAACTTGGAAATCAGAGACCAAGGAGATCATTATCTGGCAGTGATAAAAACTTTTGGTCAAGCCAAATACCCTACCCAAATTTATGAATCGCTCACTTATTTATTGATTTTCATATTGCTATTTCTTGGCTGGAAAAAATACAAATCAGAAATTCCCGAAGGATTATATCTTGGATTGTTCCTTATATCGGTATTCGGTATGCGATTCGTTTGGGAATTTTTCAAAGAGAATCAAGTGGACTTTGAGGACAGTCTCACTTTCAATATGGGGCAAGCACTAAGTATCCCATTGGTAGTGATAGGCTTTGGCCTTATCTTTTATTCTTTAAATAACAAAAGAAAACAATCCATTAAAAACTAGCTTACGGGACAGGGTCATGGCCCTGTCCTCCCCATGGGTGGCACCGACCTATTCGCTTGATTCCCATCCATCCCCCTTTTAAGACACCATGTTTCAAAATGGCTTCTTTGGCGTATTGGCTACAAGTAGGATAGTACCTGCAGGACCTCGGAATCAAAGGAGAAATAGCATATTGATAAATCAAAATGGGAAATACAGCAATATTCTTTACTATTTTCTTCACTTTTTCGTATTTACATTAAACAAGCATATTTTTGAAAATAAAGTTCTGTCTCTAAAATCAAAATTCAGATTCAATTGAACATAAAACCGCTATTTTACCGGCTTCTAATCCTTATTTGCATCCTGGGAACAGGTGTTGGCAAAGCCCTGTATGCCCAAGATAGCGATTCACTATATGTCACTTCAGAGGAAGTCGAAACGCCAAAGCAAGTCACTGTCAATAACATCTTTATCGTTGGAAACGAAAAAACCCGTAAAAACATTATTTTACGGGAAATGGACATTGCTGAAAACATGACCTACAATTGGGATGAGTTTGTAGCTCTTGTAGCAGCTGACCAAAAAAAGATATACAACCTTCAACTTTTTACAACCGCCACTGTGACCCCCCTTTTCGTAGGGGATGAGCAGGTTGAGCTTTTGGTGTCTCTAAAAGAAAGATGGTACATTTTACCCAGCATTATCTTTAATTTGGCTGACAGGAACTTCTCTGAATGGTATTCTAATCAAAATCGAGATTTTTCCAGGGTTAACTATGGGGTAAAATTGGACCATAATAATATTGGCGGGAGAAATGAAAAACTTAGGGTGGTCGGACAGATCGGTTTTACCCAAGCCCTTCTATTGAATTATACAATCCCCTATTTTGACAAAAATCAGCTTCATGGTCTGGCTGCAAGGTTCAATTATTACACGAATAAAAACATCCCTGTAAGGTCAATTGGCAACAAGCAATACTTTTTTAAAAATGCGAATGAAGATATTTTACTACAATCACTTAATGCCTCACTGACCTATAGCTTTAGAGGTAGTTTTTATAATTTTCATTATTTCACAGCAGGGTACAACGACACCCGAATTCATGAGGATGTAATACTTGAAAACCCAAATTATTTTACGCATGAGGGCCAAAAGTTGCAGTACTTTTTGGTTTCTTACCGGTACCGTCATGACAACCGGGACAATGTGGCCTATGCTACTCAAGGAACCTTATTGGATGCCTCTCTCACCAAATATGGTATATTTGGGAATGATGACATCAATGAGCTAGAATTTAGCATTATGGCCAGCAAGTACAATAGGCTTGGAAGCAAATTCCACTTTGCTACAGGCATTTCTGGCTCAGCTTTTTTTAGCGATCACCAACCTTACACCTTGGTCCGTGGAATCGGTTATAAACCAAATTTTATCAGGGGTTTTGAGCTCAATGTCATTGAAGGGCAACAATTAATTGCTCATAAAAACAGCTTACGCTATGAGTTGCTAAATGTGGCTTTTGACATTTCTAGCTTTATGCCTATAGAGGAGTTCTCTGTTTTTCCGCTTCGCCTATATCTTAGTGGTAACTTCGACCATGGCTATGTAAGAGATGCAAATCGATTGCCTTTAAATTCACAATATACCAACAAATACCTGGCAGGCTATGGCTTTGGATTGGACCTCATAGGTATGTATGATGCTGTATTCAGGTTTGAATATTCGGTCAACAACATGGGGGCAGGGAGTTTCTTTATCAACGTTAAAGCTCCTATATAATTCGTTTTTTGTTTCTACATTACATTTTTTTATAGTATATTCCAGTAATACTTTCTTTTTCCCCTTATTTTTTGGTTATGGAGAAATGGGTACTATCTGGTTTTTTATTGCTATTCCCCAGTCTTTGCTGGACGCAAAACAGCATGGACCATTTTCCAAAAGGGGCACAAAGTATAGGGATGGGCAATGCAAGTGTCACCCTAAGCGAACCTTGGGCAATCTTTAACAATATTGGGGCTCTAGGTAAGGCACCATCTGAAATAGTAGCCATAGCAGGATACGACCATAGGCTTGGGCTAAATGAACTCACCACTTTGGCTGCTGGAATTATCCTTCCTTCTGAAAAATTAGGGACAATAGGTATCGGTATTTCCAATTATGGTGGAAAGCTCTTCAATCAGCAGCAAATTGGCCTGGGCCTGGCCAAACAATTAGGTTTGGCTAGTTTAGGGATAAAAATCAATTATTTCCAGACTAATATTGAAGGTTTTGGGAGAAGCGCCAGACCTATTATTGAACTTGGGGGAACCGCCGAACTCATTCCTGATTTGTTTTTCGCTGCCCATGTGTACAATATTTCCCGCTCTTCGATTAGCAAGGCAAGTTTAGACTATTTACCGGCAGTCGTTAAGGCGGGCATTTCTTACAGACCCTCTCAAAACCTGATGGTCAATATTGAAACTGAAAAAGAACTACAATCCCCACCTCAGTTTAAAGCAGGTATCGCCTATAGCTTTGAAGATAAACTATGGGCGCGGACAGGCATAAGCAGTCAGCCAAACAATCTGTATTTCGGAATAGGTTTTAAGCCCAGACGGTTCCAAGTGGATTATGCGATGAGTCGCAATTACTTATTGGGTTTTACCCATCACTTTTCTCTAAATTATAATCTCTCGGCCCCTTGAAACCAATTATTGTCAGCGGTGTAGGTTTATTTCTGACTTCTTTTGGTCTCCTTGCACAGCAGGCCCCTCCAAGAGAACTCGACATAGAGGCATTCGTAGAAGAGCGCTTTGCCATGCAAGAAGAAGATGTGCCATATGAAGACCTCTATGAAAGCCTCCTTCAATTGTATTTTCAACCTTTAGACTTACAGGTGGCCACAAGTTCTGAACTTCAATCCTTGTATATTCTTAGCCCTATACAAATCCAATCATTCATTAATTACAGAAATCAATTTGGTAAGTTTGCTTCCATTTATGAGCTTCAGGCTATTCCAGAATGGACTTTAGAAACCATCCAAAATATATTGCCATTTGTCGTTATAAATTCCTCAAATACTACCGATGCTCTCCCCAGCCTAAAGCGTATTAAGAAGGCCGAAAATGCCTATTTACTTTTTCGTCAAAGAAAGGTCTGGCAAACAAGGAAAGGTTTCAGTCCTCCAGATACGCTAAGCAATGGAGACCTAAGCAATAGGTATTTGGGAGACCCCAACGACCTTTATTTGAGATTCCGCTTACAGCAACCTGCAGATTTCAGTTTGGGTTTGACTTTAGATAAAGATTCAGGAGAAAAATTCACCTGGGATCCTAAAAGCAAACGCTATGGCTTCAATTATCTCTCTTTTCATTATACCTTGTACAATAAAGGGAAACTAAAGGCACTTTCTCTTGGCGATTATCAATTACAATTTGGACAGGGATTGGTTTTTGGATCGGGATTTTCTGTGGGAAAAGGTGCTGAGACCATCACCACTGTTAAACGAAGCTCTACTGGACTAAGGCCCTACACTTCTGTAATGGAAGCAGGCTTTTTCAGGGGGCTAGCAGGCACCTACTCCTTAGGGAATATAGAAGTTACAGGCATGCTCTCCCGATCTTCCAGAGATGCTAATTTACAGCTAATACAAGATAGTCTTGCCAACGAGTCTTCTTACCTGTCATCATTGGTCCTATCTGGATTGCACAGAACGGAAAGTGAAGTACAGAAAAAAGCCCAAGCTACAGAACAAAATGCAGGGTTAAATATAAATTATAACTTTCCTAACAAAGCGTTACGGCTAGGCGCAAATGCCCTTTACAGCCAATACAGTCAAGCCCTAATCCCCTTAGAAAGAATTTACAATCAATTTGAATTTCGAGGAAAGACCAACTTTACAACCAGCTTGTACTTCACCTACAATTTCCGAAACCACTATTTGTTTGGTGAAACCGCAGTATCCAAAAGCGGGGGACTGGGTCATGTAGCGGGGATAATGAGTAGCCTGAACAGTAAACTGGATTTCTCTATAGTTTGGAGAAAATACGACCGGGAATTTCATTCTTTTTATGGAAATGCTTTTTCCGAAGGTTCTCGTCCAATCAATGAAGAAGGGGTGTATTTAGGTCTCCACTTCAAACCTAACAGAAAAATCAGCTGGTCTGTCTACTATGATTATTTCAGTTTCCCCTGGTTGCGTTTTAGGATGTATGCACCTTCCACAGGCTACGAATGGCTTAGCAGGATAAAATATCAACCAAACAAACAATTGATCCTGTTTTTCCAATTTCGGGAAGAGATCAAAAGCAGAAACGTACTTTCAGAAAATCAAACCAGCAGCCAATACTTACTGGCACGCGGAAAAAGACAAAACATGGTGTGGAACCTAACTTATCAACCAAGCCGCTGGTGGCAGGTTAAAACACGAGTACAGCAAAGCTTTTATCTCATTGATAGACAGAAGTCCAAAGGTTTTTCAATCTCTCAGGATATATCAACAGAAATGGGTCCATGGAGGTTATCGGGAAGAGTGGCACTATTTGACACCGAAGATTATGAAAACAGGCAATACTTATATGAAAAAAATGTGCTATGGGCCTTCTCTATTCCGAATTTTTATAATCAGGGAATGCGTGTCTATTTTTTGGCACAGTATAAGCTCAATAAGCGACTGACCTTTTGGGGGAGATGGGCAAAAACTACCTATACCAATAGGGAAAGCATAGGTTCAGGCTTGCAGGAAATAAAAGGTAATGAATTGACAGAAACTACTTTTCAGCTTAGGTATCTATTTAACCGGTAAGGGATCTGGGTTAACCCTTACCGGAAAATTTAATTCAATCAGAAATTATTTTGTTTTAAGTAAGTCCCTGATTTCTTCCAATAACACTTCTGTTTTATTAACAGTAGGTGGTGGTGGTGTTGGGGCAGCTTCTTCCTTCTTTTTCAATTTTGTAATTACTTTAACAATCATAAATACTGCAAAGGCGACAATAGCGAAATCAACGGTAAATTGAATGAATGTACCGTAATTAATTGTTACCGCAGCGATTTCTTCCCCTGCAGGATCTATATAGGCATCCTTGAGAACAACTACTAAATCAGTAAAATCAACTCCTCCGACCAATAGTCCAATTGGAGGCATAATTATATCCTTTACCAGTGAGGATACTACCTTCCCAAATGCAGCGCCGATGATCACCGCAACAGCTAAATCGACAACATTACCTTTTACGGCAAAATCCTTGAATTCTTTAATCAATCCCATACTTTTGTTGGTTAATGGTTTTTAATATAAATTTAATAAGCCATTCAATATATGAAAAATTCTATGATTATTGCAAAATAATTATATTCCAAACATTATCACATCAGACAAAACATGTCCAAAACAAAACATATAGATCAACCAATAGCGCAGATAAAACCCAAAAAACTTAGTTTTCATGACTCTACCAGGACTGACAACTACTTTTGGATGAATGAGAGAGAGCATCCAGAGGTTGTGAAATATTTGGAAAAGGAAAATGAATATAAAAATCATTGCCTAAAGAATACAGAAGCCCTGCAAAAAACACTCTTCGAAGAAATGAAGGGGAGAATAAAGGAAGATGATGCCAGTGTCCCTTACTTCAAAAACGGTTTTTATTATTACAATCGCTTCGAAAAAAGCAAAGAATACCCAATTTATTGTAGAAAGGAAGGAAATCTAGAAGGGGATGAACAGACCTTATTGGACATCAATATAATGGCAGAAGGAAATGAATACATGAATGTCAACGCACTGTCAGTAGCTGAAAACAACCAATTGCTCGCTTATTCCTTTGACAATATGGGTAGGCGTATTTACGCTATTCATTTCAAAGATTTGACTAGTGGGGAAGTGTTGGAGGATCAATTAATATCTGTCACTGGTAATATGGCTTGGTCGGCAGATAATTCCACAATTTTCTATACCCAACAAGACCCATTGACCTTAAGGCCAAATAAAATATTCCGCCATGTTCTGGGTACAGCTCAGGAGTCAGATGAGTTGGTATACGAGGAAAAAGATGAAACTTTTACGGTTGGAATAAGAAAATCCAAGTCAAGGAAATTCTTATTTATTGCCAGCCAAAGCACAATTTCTACAGAGTACAGGTTTCTTCCTTTGGATCAGCCTGATGCAAAATGGAAAGTCATTCAAGGTCGACAAGAAGACTTAGAGTACGGGGTTGATCATTATGACAAGCACTTTATCATACTTACCAATGCCGACAAGGCTACAAATTTCAAGTTGGTAAAAACACCAATAGAGAAACCTGAGAAAGAGAATTGGGAAGACCTCATTCCAGTTAGGGAAAATGTATTTTTAGAGGAGTTTGAAGTTTTCAAACATCATTTGGTAATAGCCAATCGATTTGATGGACTGCAAAGGCTCGAAATAAGATCCTGGGATGGAGAAAAAAAACACACCATAAAAATGGAGGATCCTGCCTATACGGTTTGGATTGGTAACAATCCGGAATTTTATACGGAGGTGCTAAGATATGGCTACAACTCATTGACCACTCCGGCTACTATCTATGACTACCATATGGAATCTAGAGAGAAAACCTTAATGAAGCGTCAAGAAGTGGTGGGTGGCCATACACCTCAAGACTACCATTCTGAGCGTGTGTGGGCAACCTCGGCCGATGGAACAGAAATCCCTATGTCCTTGGTATACAAAAAAGACCTTTTCAATCAAAACGGTCAAAACCCGGTTTTACTTTATGGCTATGGCTCCTATGGGCTAAGTTCAGACCCCTATTTTAGTTCCAGTAGACTGAGCTTATTAGACAGGGGTTTTGTATTTGCCATCGCCCATACCAGAGGTGGTCAGGAAATGGGACGATATTGGTATGAAGAGGGCAAAATGTTAAAGAAAAAAAACACCTTTGATGACTTTATTGCCTGTGGAGAGTACCTAATTCAGGAAAAGTATTCTCACCCGAAAAAGCTTTTCGCAATGGGAGGAAGTGCTGGAGGGCTTTTGGTAGGCGCTGTGATCAACCAACGACCTTATCTTTTCCATGGCGTTGTGGCAGCAGTACCATTTGTGGACGTTGTCACTACAATGTTGGATGAAAGCATCCCCTTAACTACCGGAGAATTTAACGAATGGGGCAATCCCAAAGAAAAGGACTACTACGACTATATGCTTTCGTATTCTCCCTATGACAATGTGAAAAAACAGGATTACCCTCACCTCTTGGTTACCTCTGGCTTACATGACAGTCAGGTTCAGTATTGGGAGCCAACCAAATGGGTAGCAAAACTCAGGGCCTTGCGCACCAACAAAAACTTGTTACTACTCCATACCAATATGGAAGCAGGACATGGAGGCGCCTCTGGCAGATTCAATGCCTTAAAAGAATTGGCCATGGAATACGCCTTTATTTTGTTCCTGGCAGAGAATTAAACGTAAAAAGCATTGTCTCTTATAACTCAGATCAGAAGACATATGAAATTGAGACGTAATGACGCTAACATAGCTTGAGATTTTGTCAGCATTGTTGCAGAAAAAAGCAACAATGCCGCCAAAATCTGGATGTGCTCTTAATATATTTGCCAAGGGCTGACACCCTTGGCTATTTTATTTCGCCCCATTGGGGCTGGGGAATTCGGAACGATTGAACCAACATTATGCATTAGCCTATCTATTACGACCTGAATCTACTTCAAAATCAGTCGCTACGCTGCTGTTTTCGATTTCACCATAGCGATGCTATGATTAAATCTCCAAACAGCCTGATTTTCTTGCAGTTTCAGTTCTCATTACGATTCCTAATGGATAAAGCGGGTTGAACTCCCATAACTCTATGAGGATTACTGAATTGGCTAAAAGAGATAGTTGGAATTATCCAATAATAATTCTCGACTCAATCAGAAAGTATTACAATCTCCAAACAGTAGCGAAATGACTAATTTTGAAGCGGTCTCAGCACACAGTTGATTGTCTTGCTTATTTTGGGTTTAATCAATGTCAATTAGCTCAAATAAGGCAAAAGACAGGTAGTCTTCTTTAAGTTCAGGGTTATCCGGATGGTTTTTGGATAGGTATATCCCCTCTTCTGTTATAAAAGCATTGTCTGACAAAAATTTATCTTTATCAAATAAGGTTTCACCAATAACATTCAACTCACTGTCTAAAATTAATATGGAGAAAAGTTTAGGCAGAAATCTATACTTCATTATTTCCTCCTCACTGCTCAGCTCAATTTCCGGATAGCAAAATCTATAATAGACGTTTTTGAATTTATCGTAAAGGATACTTTTATAATTCGCCGCACTTGCATAGTATTTGTAATGTTGCTCTCGCGAACCAAACACGTCCATGCTCTGGAATCCATTGATGTATTTACTTTTTGAAAGTGCTGCTGTTAACCCTGCCTGCATCGAATCTGAATAGTACAGGTTATGATCAGAATGAAAGGAATAAACCCATTTGTCTAATCCCTTTGCAAAACTGAAGTCAAAAAGTTTATACCCATCTTCCAAATAGCCATTGGGGTATTTATGATTCAAGAGTTCCGTCTCCCCTTTGTTGAGGTTGATGCTATAAGTCAAATGTCTTTTAGACAGCACATCATTTGTAATTTCTTTATAATCATCAGCAGGACGAGTTTTCACCACTAACGCGTCGTCTATAACCACTACTTGAGATGAAAAGTAAGTTGAGTGTACAAATGGAGGGGTATGCATTTCTGGTACCTGAACTGTAATTTTATTTTTGATCGACTGACTTGTGTCGGTTAAATATATATCAGTACTAAACTGCTGAAAGAGAAATATACTGTCCAGATTGTGAATAGGAAACGAAAAAATCCGACCAACGCCATTGTTCCCTTCAACTGGGAATTTTAATCTTTTATGAAGGGATTTGTCTTTCAAATCATACATCTGTATCTCATTGGTACTCATGTTAAGGTTAAACAACCAATCCTTAGAATCTTGGTAATGGACCAGTTGTGTACTTCTATTTACCGTTAATGAATCAATAGGTATTATTAAAGATTTTGAAGATTTAACTAATTCTTTTGATACCACAGACGCATCTGCTTTGCCCAGGTTTTCACCTTTATTACAAGCAGAAACAAATACCAAAAGCAGTATGAATCCAGAGATTTTGTAAAGGTTATTCTTGCCAATTATTTTTTGTCTGCTGCTCATGTTAGCCTTTTAATGAATTTGATGGTGCTATTTTCTGGTTTTGCCCTTTTTGCTAAAAAAAAACAGCTATTAAGCTTACTTTAAGATGTCCCTACTTGAAGGCATTGAAATTGTAATACAGGAACAATATAAGGCACACTTACCATTTTATATAACTGATAATTTAGTACATATCGTTTGGATTTACAACTTTACCTAAGCATTAAATTTATAGCTTCCAATAGCTACTCAATTTGGTAATCGATCAGCTTCCCAAGAGGAAGAAGGTCAACCTGGAACTAGACTCGGACTTTAAGCTAAGCAGCTAACAGAACATTTAACCAGTAGTGATCCACAACCACAGTACATTTTTCTTAAAAATTAATAACGGCCTCCAATTATTTGCATAATTAAAATTTTATACCTAATTTTTATAACTTCTATAATTTTTAAGTCATTGATCCAACTGTTTTAATTAGGCAAAATGAACGTAAACCACGAACCCCAACATTCTTTTTATGATGAAATGTATGATGAACATCAGACATTGCGTGAACATTATTCCAGTCTCGGAGCGTTCATAGAGAATACCTCGGCAAAAAAGCTTAACCAATTGCAATTCTCGGCAGACAAGGCCCAGATGGCCATGGGAATGACCTTCAATGTTTATCATGATAAAGAAGGTTTAGAAAAAATCCTCCACCTGGACATTATTCCACGAATTATTCCGGGAAAAGAATGGCACACCATCAATGAAGGCCTCAAACAAAGGATTACGGCCTTGAACTTATTTTTACAAGACATATATAACGACCAAAAAATCCTTAAAGACAAGATCGTCCCCGCGGACTTAATTTTAGGAAGTAAGGATTTTCTAAAGCCATGTATGGGTCTTACGCCACCTAAAGGCATATGGTGCCATATTACGGGTACAGACTTAGTAAGGGATAACAATGGGGAGTTTTACATTTTGGAAGACAACCTTCGCTGTCCATCAGGTGTATCCTATATGCTGGAAAGCCGTGAAATCATCAAACGTGCCTATCCTGACTTATTCAACAAACTCGGAGTTCGACCTGTTTCAGATTACCCTACCAAACTCCTGGACATGCTTCAGTTTCTTTCTGACAAACCCAAGCCAGTTATAGGAGTATTGACACCAGGTGTTTACAATTCCGCCTACTTCGAACATTCTTACCTTGCCCAGCAAATGGGGGCAGAGCTTGTATCCGGAATGGACCTAATTGTAAAAGACAAGAAGGTATACATGCAAACCACACAAGGTTTAGAACAAATAGATGTATTGTACAGAAGGATAGATGACACTTTTCTGGATCCACAGGTTTTCAATCCCAACTCTATGCTGGGAATCCCCGGGCTTTTTGAAGCCTACAAGGCTGGCAATATTGCCATGGCCAATGCGCCTGGAACAGGTGTTGCAGATGACAAGGCTGTTTATGCCTATGTACCTAAAATAATAAAATATTACCTAGATCAGGACCCTATACTTCACAATGTACCAACCTTCCTTTGTAGGGAAGAAAAGGATAGAAAGCATGTTTTAGAAAACATTTCAGACTTGGTAGTAAAAGAAACAAATGCAGCGGGAGGATATGGCATGATGATAGGACCAAAAGCAGATGCTAAAGAACATGAAAAATTCCGGCAGTTGATCAAGTCCAATCCTACCAATTACATTGCCCAACCAACACTTTCACTTTCTACTGTTCCCTCAATTGTAGACAACAAAACCATTGAAGGTCGGCATGTGGACTTAAGGCCTTATGTCTTGTATGGAAATGAAGTAGAAGTTATTCCCGGAGCCCTTACAAGGGTAGCATTAAAGAAAGGTTCACTTGTAGTCAATAGTTCTCAAGGTGGCGGAAGCAAAGACACCTGGGTATTGTATTAAAATAAACAAACGATATGTTAAGTAGAGTTGCAAATTCAATTTATTGGCTAGGCAGGTACATGGAGCGCGCTGAAAACTACGCCCGATTCATTAATGTTAATTTCAACTTAATGTTGGATTTACCTCCTGATTTAAAAGAACAATGGGAGCCACTAATTATGGCGACCGGTGATCATGAACTTTATACTTCCCGAAACAATTCCTACAAGATGAAGGAGGTAATCTATTTCTTGGCCTTTGATCATAGCAATCCTAATTCTATCATTTCCTCTGTGTCCCAAGCAAGAGAAAATGCAAGGATGATTAGGGAAAATCTCACCAAGGAAACCTGGGAAAAATTAAATGAAACCTACCATTTTGTAAACAAGGCCTCTGAGTCGAAAGTCTGGAAAAAAGAAGATCCAAGAGATTTTTTCGAAGAAGTAAAATCTAAGATCTTACTATTGTATGGACTTGCAGACAATACCGTAGCACGCACAGAGGGCTGGTATTTCCGACAACTGGGACAGTACCTGGAAAGGGCAGACAAAACTTCACGTATACTGGATGTCAAATACCATATCTTACTCCCTTCTGCTGAAGAAGTAGGCTCTCCACTGGATTTCCTTCATTGGATGGCTTTGCTAAAGTCTGTTACTGCTTTCAATACTTATAGAAGACTCTATGGCAATATCTCTCCTTCAGGCGTGGTGGAATTTCTGGTATTAAATAAATTCTTCCCTAGGTCCGTCTTTTTTTGTTTGAAAGAAGCCGAACAATGTCTCTATAAGATTTCCAAGTCAAATGGAGAGGGATATTCCAATAGTGCTGAGAAAGCAATGGGAGAATTACGATCAAAACTGGAATTCGATGATGTCAACGATATTATTTCCAGTGGATTACACGAATACATCGAACAGCTTCAAATAAAAATTAATAATGTCTCCAATAAAATAAACGACAATTATTTCCAAATAAAAGATAACTTTGCCAGCCAAACTATGGATCAAGAATGACTTTCTGCATTGGAATAAAAACGAAACACGGAATTGTAGGTTTATCAGACACTCGAATCACTTCAGGTAATGAAACCACTACCTCAAAAAAAGTATATACTGTAAACAGAAAAAACCACTCTTTCTTTATAATGACCTCTGGTCTTCGCTCTGTAAGAGACAAAGCCATTACCTATTTTGGAGAATTGATTGAGAAAAATGACGCTAGCTATGACAAGCTCTATAAGGCTGTTAATGGTTTTGCAGATCAGGTAAAGCGTGTGGCTGGTGAAGACATGGCCTCATTGGAAAATTCAGGCTTTACTTTCAATTTGTTCTCAATTATCGGCGGACAGCTTGAAGAAGACAAGGAACCCAAACTCTATTTACTTTACCCCCAGGGAAATTGGATAGAAATCAGAACGGGAACACCTTTTGTCATTATTGGCAACACTGGATTTGGCAACCCGGTATTAAGAAGGTCTCTAAAGTACGATGAGCCACTTTTGCTCGCTTTAAAAAGTGCATTTTTGGCTTTCGATGCAACTAGAATAAGTGCTAATGATGTTGACTACCCTATAGACACTGTAATTTTAGAAAATGACACCTACAATGTTGTAGAAAACCGATTTGAGCAGCATGAGTTAAATCATTTATCTGAATTCTGGAACGACTCATTAAAAGAAGCGATCCATAACCTTCCAACAGAAGTCTTAGAAAAAGCTTTCTCACCAAAAGAATTTGAAAAAAGTGAGTGAGCTTGAATAATGTTGTTTTTTCTAATTTAAACAAACTGCAATTATGCGTCTGAAAATACAACACACCACAACTTATGAATACCAAAAATCTGTAAGGTTAAACCCGCATCATTTTTATCTCAAACCACTTCAGAGAAATTACCTGGAAATCAATGCCTATAAACTGGATATCGACCCTAAGCCAGAGGGAATGAATGAAAGGTACAGCATTGAAGGAAACCCCTATTACCAAGCCTGGTTTACAGGGGAGACGGAAAACATGGTGATTAAAGTCGATTTTGAGGTAAACACGAGTCATTTTAACCCCTTCCTCTTCCTTATTGACCAATGGTTCCTGCAAAATTTCAATCCGGAAGCTGACATTCCTTTTTCCTACCAACAAAAAAACTTGCCTATCCTCCAACCTTACCTGGCTCATAGCAATAATAATTTATTAAAAAGCTATGCGCTTGAAAAACTGAGGACCAAGGATCCTATCCAGTTTCTGACACAATTGAATGCTGCCATTCATGCAGATTGGCACCATATTATACGAGAAGAAGAAAACCTATGGTCAGCAGCCAGGACCTTTGCTGCAGGAAAAGGATCCTGTAGAGACCTCTCATTCATGTTAATAGAAATGTTAAGACATGTAGGCCTAGCAGCTAGATTTGTCAGTGGTTACGCCTTCAATCCAGAATTGGAGGCAGGCCATGAGCTCCATGCTTGGGTGGAAACTTACCTACCAGGTGCCGGGTGGGTAGGATTGGATCCAAGTCTTGGACTAATGGCCGACGAGCACTATATCCCCCTTGCCGCAAGTTTTCTTCCAGAAAACACGCTTCCTGTACATGGCTCCTTTGGTGGAGAAAACCTCAAACCCTCCACCTTACACACCACTCTTAGCATTCACCCATTTTAGAAAGAATCCCCTGTTGCCCTAAAACCAAATAAGCAAAACAAAATTTTATTAACCTTTTCACATGATTTTCAGTTTAATAGGATAACTTAAACTATTTATGAAAAAAGTGGGAGGCACCTTATTTATTATTACTCTACTATCAATTGTGATTTTTTTAGATTGGTACGTTTTCCAGGGAATTAAAGCGATTTTACCTGCAGATTATTTAACACTAGGAAAAACAACTTATTGGATTTTAACTGGAGCAATAGCTGTATGGTTAGGTTTTACTTTCTATACTATCATGCAAGAGGGGAAAATATCTCCTTCTTCTCAGCAATCCTTGAACTTGTTTTTGGTCATCCTTGTCACTCAACTAACCGTCATTGTTTTCCTATTTGGGGAAGATTTGATCAGGGTAATTGGTACTGTATACAGTTATGCGACAGGCACTACAAACGAGGATGGTTCAGTAATGGCTTCTAGAAGAAAATTCATAAGCCAGATTGCTTTTGCCGTAGCAGCCATTCCTATGACTGGATTTATCTATGGCATCATAAAAGGCAAATACGATTTCAGAACCATCAAAAAAACCCTTTATTTTAAAGATCTTCCTGAGGCATTTGATGGTTTTACCATAACACAACTGTCAGACATTCATGCTGGCAGTTTTAAGGATTATGCTGCAGTGAAAAAAGGGGCTGACATGGCAGCAGCCCAGCAGTCTGACCTTTTTGTATTTACAGGTGACCTTGTCAATCATAAGGCAGATGAAATTGACCCCATGATTGATATTTTCTCTCAGATAAAAGCTCCCTACGGGCAGTTTTCCATATTGGGCAACCATGATTATGGAGACTATACCTCCTGGCCAAGTCCAGAAGCCAAAGCTCTAAACCTTCAATCCCTTAAGGGCAAGCACAAAATGATGGGTTTCGATCTTTTGCTGGATGAAAACAGAATTATCGAAAAAGATGGTCAAAGGATAAGTTTACTTGGTGTAGAAAACTGGGGCCTGGGCTTCCAGTCCAAAGGGGATCTTGAGAAATCACTTGTAGATGTCCCTGACGACGCTTTTAAAGTATTGCTTTCTCATGACCCTACCCACTGGGATGAACAAGTCAAAAACCACCCTAAAAATATTCACCTTACCCTTAGCGGCCATACCCATGGCATGCAGATCGGTATAGAGACGCCTTTTATCCGCTGGAGCCCTGCACAATACCGCTACACCAACTGGGCAGGAATAGCTGAACAGGCAGGCAAATACCTTTATGTAAACAGAGGTTTTGGCTTCCATGCCTTTGCCGGTAGAGTGGGAATCTGGCCTGAGATTACGGTTATAGAATTGAAAAAAGGGTAAACCTATATCTCAAAAAAGGCAACACCTATTCGATTAACCCCGAAATATGCAATAGACATTCTATTACGTGCTGAAATCGCTTTAATATCAGCCACTTCGTTGCTGTTTTCAATTTCACCATAGCGGTGCTATTTTCTTGCGATTGCAACACTTCCCGTAAACACGGGACATGCATCACCCCTGACTATCGTCAGGGCCAGGAAATCCTATTACATAATCCGGGTTAAATCGTGATTTTTTTGATGCCACGGGTTATTTTCCCCGTGGCAAATACAATCAATATACCGCCAAAATAAGCATTTATGATGGCTAAGCAGCGTTACTTTTCAATGCCTTCAAACGCGGATTAAAACTTTATTGCCCCTCGCTGTCCTGACAGAAACCAATAGGCCAATGGCACAAAATACAAAGCGGTAAATGTTCCTATGGTCAATCCACCGATTACGGAGAAAACCAATGGCCTTTGCAAATCAGCACCTAATCCCGCACTAAAAACCACCGGAATAAGGGCAAGAATAGTAGTGATTGATGTCATTACAATAGGCTTCAACCTTATCTCCCCTGCATGGTACAGGGCCTTGGTAAGTGCTACTCTGGTCTCCATTCCATCTTTGGTCTGATAAATGATCCTAAGCCGATTAATGGTATCTATCTTGAGAATTGCATCATTGACCATAATCCCAAGCATTACTACTAACCCTATGGCTGACATTACATTTAGGGAAGTACCTGTAAGCCACAGCACCAAAAACGCCCCTCCTACTCCCAAAGGAAGAGTGAAAACAACAATAAGGGGTTGTAAGAAGCTTTCAAACTGAGCGGCAAGAATGAAATACAGCAATAGAATGGATATCATTAAGATACCCATTAACTGTTTGATGGTTTCCTGATCCTGAAAGTACTGCCCTGCAAAATCAACAGCAAGGTCTCTTTCCGTACCCCAAGAACGAATATCCGCCTCATGCTTTGTAGGCTCCGAGACATCGAGGTTTAGGGATTGGTAGATCCCATACCTGTCAGAAGTTACATATTTGTAATGTGAATCGTAGGAATAAGTAATGAACTCATTTAAGGAGTAGGCTATGCCTTCTTCACCGTAGATATAATTACTTTTCAGAAGGGTCTGAAAATCCAATTGGTCATTTCTTAATTGAATGGGAATAATTTCACCAAATTGCCGGATATCGGTAATCAGATAATTTCCAAATAATTGTTCTATGCTTGTGATCAATTGATTTACTTCCAGACCATACAATGCCAACTTCTCAAGATCTGTTTTAAAAATTACAGAAGATCCTTCCTGCAAACCTGGGCCTTTGGTCCAAGTCTCAACTGGAAATTGCTCCATCCATTGATTCATTTGACTTGCTTTTATAGGTCTTTTGGACTCTAAATTCTTCAACCTAACCTCATAATAAGGCCGGTTTGAATTGAAAAGCTGGTCAAATGCATTGGGCGCATCATTTATTGCTAAACTGGCCTGAGGGTAATTTTGACGAAAAAAACGCTTAAGTTGTCTGCTGACACTTTCTTTGGCTTCATCATCAGCAAACATCAGGTAAAGATCCGCTTGCTGAATGGCATTTTCTCCTTCATACAAGATAAATTGCCTTAAGCCCAAATCGCTTTCAGCAACTGTGAAATTACCCTCCAACTGAGCCAATAGACTTTGAATTCGGTCTTTATTTTGGCTTGCATCAATTGGCTCATTCCAATCCAAAGAGATCAGCACATCAAATTTTTCGATAGGCGGCAAACCTTCAACTTTTAAGAATTTGACAGTACCCAATAGAAGTGGAATCAACAAAAACAAAAACATCAAAGACCAGCCCGGATGAGCAAACAATCCCTGGAAAACTTTCTTGTATCCTTTTAGCAGTCCTTTGAACAGGCGACTGTCTTCTTTTGCAGCACTTTTTTCCTTGTTTTTAAACAATAGAAAATACAATAATGGAAGCAAAATAAATGCTACCAGTAAAGAAACGCATAGTATAGCTGCCACTGAGACCGCCTGATCATAAAACAAGGCTCCTGCCACACCACTTAAAAACACCAAGGGAACAAATACGGCCAATGTGGTTAAAACAGAACTTATCAGCGCAGATTGAACTTCATTTACTCCACTTACACAAGCCTCAAACAAGGGCAAACCCTCCTCACGCTTTCGATTGATATTGTCCAAAACGATAATGGCATTGTCAATTAGCATTCCCAGCCCTAAGGCAAGCCCACTCAATGAGATAACATTTATGGAAATATCGAAGAAATAAAAGACCATAAAACTAATCACAAGGGAAGAAGGAAGGCTTATTCCAATGATGATAGGCGTCCGGTAATTGCCCATAAAGACAAACAAAATAGCGAAGGCAAACAATCCCCCAAAAAGCAAACTGGTTTGAAGGTTATTAATCCCTGCATTTAACAAGGAAGATTGGTCCTGTGTCAATTCAAAATCTACCTGTGGATAATCCACCTTGAACAATTCCACTGCCTCATAGATCAGCGGCATGGTTTCATTCATTTTGGCAGAGGTTTGTTTGTGAACAGTAACTACCAGTCCTTCTTTGTCTTGAAACAAGTGAAAACCAGTAGGTTTTGAAAGTGCATGTTCAACGGTTGCTACTTTTGAGAGGGTGACAATATTTCCTGAGGGTCCATGTACTGGAAGATTCCCCACATCTTCAGCCGTTTCAAGTTTACTAGCCAAACGTAAAAAATACCTAAACTGTCCATCCTCCACACTTATGCCAGGTAATTCACTATTCCCATCATTGATGGCCCTAATTAAATCTGCTTCTCTAAGCCCCAAACCACTCATCAAGGGCTTATTGGGTGTGACAGTAATCACCTTTTCTTGTCTACCATTAATATCCACAAGGGCCACACCTTCCAATTGTTCCAGCCTCTTTTTGATCACATTCTCTGTGAGCAAGGATACTTCAGCGAAGTCAACACCTTCTTTTGGAATTACCTGCAAGCGAACAATAGGAATATCATTGGAATTGATCCGAACCACTTGTGGTCTTGGCATATCCTGTGGAAGGTTGTTGGTCAGTCTGTCAATTTTTTCATTGACTTCAATATAAGCCAATTCCATCCTTGTCTGAAAATCAAAGGTCAAACGAACATCCCCTACTTCGGAACCTGCTTTGCTCTCTAAGTCTTGTAGGCCATTTAAGGTAACCATGCCTTCCCGGATAGGACTGAGCACATTTTGCTCAATGGACTCTGGGGAGGAATTGGGATAGTTTACTTTTATGACAATTTGTGGAACATCTATAGGAGGCAACAATGAAATTGGCAATGTTCGAAACAAAATGATACTAAAAATAAGCAATGCCAGAAAGGTCATTCCAACTGCAATCGGCCTTGAAAGTAAAAATTTTACCATAGCTTAATCAGTTGTTATCTGCACTGCTGCCTGATGTCCTAGCTGCACGTTATTACTTACAATAACTGTTTTATCAGCTTCCAATCCATCCAATACTTCAATCTCTCTTCCGTTGTCCTTCCCTACTTCTATATAATTCCAAATGGCTTCATTATTATCAATGGTAAAGACCACCGGGCGACCGGATCGATAAACCACTGCTTCTTTAGGGACCACAAGGTTATTGTTTTGTGGCGCTCTAATCACTGCCCTCGCATTCATCCCTGACAAAAGACTTCCACTTGCACTTAATTTTATGGTCACCTGCACCAATCCATTCTCATCCACCTTAGGATTGATGCTTGTGACGGTGCCAGTAATTTTTTCTCTTTCACTATCGATTGTTCCTGATACTGGATAAACCTCCGTCTTTTGCCCTTTTTTCACATAGGAGATGTCCGACTCCAAAACTTTAACTTTCATTTCCAGTGAACGGGTACTTAATACCAAACAAATTTCATCTCCAGCATTGACTAGACTGCCTTTTTTAATTTTCAAGTCGGCTATTGCTCCAGTAATAGGCGCTTTGACTTCTGTTTTAGCGAGATTATTTTCAGCTTCCCTTACAGCAATCTGAGCAGCCAACAATCCACTGGAAGCTCTCCAAAATTCATCTCTGGCATTTTTGTCCAGGTTTTCGGAAAAGGTGGTTTCTACCGAGGAAACTATTTTTAAACTTTCATACTCTGCACTGGCAGTACGAAGGCTCACTTGTGCTTTCTCCCACTCAAGCTCGCTGTCTGTTTTATCGAGTAATGCGATAATATCCCCTTTCTTCACCTGCTGCCCTTCCTCTACTTTGAGTTCTATTAGGTAACCACTTCTTTCGACTATGGACATTACTTGATTTTCCGCTTCTATTTTCCCTGAAGCATTGATCAGGTAATCAAAGGACTTTCTTTGTGATTGCCCTACCTTCACTGGGGTGGCCTTAACTTCATCACGAAAAGTTTCCATGGGAATTTCCTCTATCTCCTGGGTTTCTTCACCACAGGAGAAAAAGAAAATTAAGGAACAAAATAAGAGTGTTTTGTTCATGTCTGTATTTGACTAATGGGTTAATATATTCTTTTGGAATTATAGAAGAATATAATTAACTAAAATTTTAAATCTCATGCAAACAATCTCTTTTATTTTTTGTTAAAAACGATTGTTAAAACCCAAATTGATGATTTTCCCTAATTTCTAGAATCCATAGCTATCCACTTGATAAGCAAGATATCGACAGTACAAAAATCAGATCTAGCTCTATAAAAAAAGTAAAGTCAGATAAATGTTGGATAGGATTTACTCTTTTCTTTGACTCCTAATCAGCTCAAAATTACAGATCTTGCCAAGGTGATCCAATTATGTAAAACTTACTCTCTGAAAAATAAAAAAACCAGATTGAATAATTCAACCCGGTTTTGTAATCTTAAAATCAAAAATCTTATTTCAATGTCTTTTCATCTGAATGTACAAATTCAGGGTCATCTTCTGTGTAATTCACATGAATTATAGGACTGGCCTTGTGTAGCAATGCCTTACTAGAAGTATCAAGGTGTCTAATATAGACCGTTTTTCCTAGTTTATTGTACCTCTCGGTCACTTTATGCACAGCCTCCAATCCAGAATGATCAACTATTCTACTTTCTTCAAAGTCAATGATGATTTCATCGGGATCATTTAATGGATCAAATTTCTCACCAAAAGCAGTTACTGATGCAAAAAACAGAGGACCGAAAATATCATAATGTTTGACACCTTTTTCGTCAATCCTCTTTCTAGCACGAATCATTTTAGAATTTTTCCAGGCAAATACCAATGCTGCGATGATCACTCCGATCAATACGGCAAGGGCAAGATTATGTAAAAATACAGTTACCAGCGTAACAAGGATCATTACCAAAACATCTGATTTGGGTACTTTTCTAAAAACCCTTAATGAAGCCCACTCAAACGTTCCTATGGCTACCATAAACATCAAGCCAACCAAGGCTGCCATTGGCACCATTTCAATATAAGAAGAGAAAAACAATATAAAGGTCAGTAAACCTAGTGCAGCTACTATCCCCGAAAGTCTATTTCGCCCACCTGCGTTTACATTGATAAGTGATTGCCCAATCATGGCACATCCACCCATTCCACCAAAGAAACCAGTAGTAACGTTTGCTACACCCTGAGCAATACATTCTTTATTGCCACTTCCCCTGGTTTCGGTGATCTCATCCACAAGGGTTAATGTCAATAAACTTTCTATCAAACCTACTCCTGCCATTATCGCTGAATAGGGTAAAATAATCCAAAAAGTCTCCATTGAAAGGGATACTAGTGGAATATGAAATTTTGGCAAACCACCTGAGATGGAGGCCATATCTCCAACCGTCCGTGTATCGAGCCCTCCAAAAATAACAATTAGGGTTACGGTCAATATAGCAGCCAAGGCCGAAGGTACTACTTTTGTCAACTTGGGAAGGTATTTGATAATGACCATGGTCACAAGCACCAAGCCTAACATTAGGTACAATGGTGTACCAGTCATCCATTCTTCAACACCTTGTGAATTGACAGTTTTAAATTGTGAAAATTGCGCTGTGAAAATGATGATCGCCAATCCGTTAACAAAGCCAAACATTACAGGGTGAGGAACCAATCTGATAAGCTTACCCAGTTTCAACACGCCTACAAGGATCTGAATTAAACCCATTAATACTACTGCAGCAAAAAGATATTCCACTCCTTTGTCTACAACCAAAGCTACCACGACTACTGCAATGGCTCCTGTAGCTCCAGATATCATTCCAGGTCTACCTCCTAATATAGAGGTGATCAAACCAATAATAAAAGCGGTATACAAGCCAACTAAAGGACTCACCCCAGCAATTAAGGAAAAGGCTACCGCCTCTGGAACCAAAGCCAGGGCAACAGTTAAACCAGAAAGAACCTCATCTTTTAAATTGGCTTCTTTGGGTTTGAATAAGTTGTAAAAGGCCTGTGTCATGGGTCTGAATTATAGGTGAAATTTTAAATGAATGATTAATGAATTTAAAAAATTGGGCATTTGAGCAATTTCCACTTAGGAAATAAGGCGCAAAGATACCAAAAATATATTTAATTAAAATAATATTTGGTTTTTTAGGAAAGGAATAAACTGAAAGCAAGCCCGATAGCGCTTCCTTTAATGTTCTGTCACATAAGCATAAATCAACTGGCTGACCCTTGCAATGCAGGCTTTCCCTGCCTCTTCATCCTGGAGATTTTTACTCAAAACAACCAAAACATAACGAGAACCATCTTCCAAATCCACAATTGCAGCATCATGCTGTACTCCGGTTATGGATCCAGTTTTATGCGCCACCTTTGCCGTTTTGGGCAGGTATTTAGGAATCAAACCATTGAAATGCTGGTCGGAAAGAATCTCCATCATGTTCTTTGCCCCAATGACTTTATTTTCCGCTATGGCCTCCATGACCAACATCATGTCCAGTGCGGTTGTGGTGTTGCTTAATCCTGCATCATAAGCTTTCAAATCCTCCACTCCACGGAGAACTTGTATGTCATTTGCTCCCAAATCCCGCATGGTTTGGTTTACATTTTCCGCAGCTACCATTTCAATCAATAGGTTTGTGGCCAGATTGCTACTGTTGACTATCATTTCATACATCAACTCATAGATACTGCCTTTTTCACCAATTCTACTGTACAAAGCTTCTTGGCTGTCTACACTCAGATCCATGCTAAAACTACTGCCATCCAAAATGCTCTTAAACTCATTTCGAATCAATATGGAATCCTGTAATGAGAAATTACCAGCCTTCTCCTGCTTAAAAAGTTCGATCATCACAGGAGTTTTCATGGTACTGGCCGCATGAAACAACTCTTTTTCATTTATAAACAATTCCTTATCCGATTCATCCAACAACCTAAAGGCAAGACCAAAATCCCCTTCTACTGAATCCATTAGGTTGCGAATTTCATTCTCAAGCTGTTTAAGTTGATTGTCCTCCTTGGAAGGAGTACAAGAAAGTAGCAGAAGTAAAAATAATATAAGTTGTCCTTTCATGTGATCTTTGGATTAAAGTAATACAAGTACCCAGGCCATAACGGCCAAAAAAGCCAATATCGGGCCCAACACGATAAAGAAAATGCCCCCGGTCCGAAAATCTTTTTGTTCCACCATGCCTGTTGCAAAAGCAATGGCATTGGCAGGAGTAGAAACAGGAAGCAATAAGGAACATGAGCAACTAATCGCAACCATCACTGGTCCTGCAATTCCATAAATCCCCGGTAGGGCAAGACTGAGGGGGACCAATATGGAAGCTGCTGCCGTATTGCTCATTACATTGGAAAGTAGTACGGCTATAAGGCAGAAGATAATCGCTATAAACACTTTAGGCAATGGCAAGGCATTGATTTTCCCCATTACAATTTCCGCTAAGCCCACCTCCACAAGAGCGATACCTAAAGCCAAGCCTCCTGCCACCAACATAAGCGTGTCCCAGGGAAGACTTCGCACATGCTCGGAGTGGATCACTTGGGTCATGGTAAGCAACACTATAGGTATGGCAGAAGTAGCAGCCACAGGGATCCCATGCAAGGATTCAGTCAACCACATCATCACGGTAAAGAACAAGGTGAAAATGACAGCATTTTTTTCAAAACGGCCCACATTCCCCTTTCCCTTTGGCAAAAGAGACAAATCCAACTTTACATCAGAGAAATCCCGGGTTTTGCAAAGAAATTTCCAAAACAACCAAACCAACAGCAATCCTGTGGGAAAGCCAACCACCATCCAGTCTATAAAGGTAATGCTTATCCCCTTCTCCTGAAGGGCTCCTACGGCAATCGCATTGGGAGTGCTACCAATGATGGTACCTATTCCTCCTACAGATGCGGCAGCAGGGATGGCTATCAGCAAAGATTTACCATAGGGAGAGTCTTTTCCGATTAAACGTACCAACGGAATAATGGAAGAAATCATCATGGCCGTGGTAGCAGTATTGGACATGACCATGCTTGCAACAGCGGTCGTCATCATCATTCCCAGCAACAAGCCCTCAGGTTTGTGCCCAAATTTTTTGACTGTAAATTGAAACAACTGTTGATCCAACTCAACCAAGCTCATGGCTTTGGCCAGGAAAAAGCCGCCCAGTAGTAGCCAGATTACATTACTGGTCCAAGTACTCACATAGAGCTCCGGCGGCATGGTTTTATCAAAAAAGAAATCCGTACTAAAACCCAGCAAGAGGGTAGCAATGATAAAAATCCCTACAGCAAAAGGGGGCAAGGCTTCAGATATCCATAAACCAATAGCCAATATGCTGATAAAAAACACAAAATTAACAGGAGGGTCATAACCTATTTTACTAAAAAAATAGGTCACCAATAAAGCAATCAGAAAATTCCCAATAAAAGAAGAAGTACTGAAAATCCAGTTTAATTTGAGTTTCCTATAGAGAATACGCGCTCCAGTTCTGGAATCTGCATCGAACATGCACCATTGACTTTAAAGGTAAAAATTAGAATACTATCACTTAGTCAAGTGACTCTGGTTGGACTAGGGATTTATAACAGCCAACCATGAAGCAATTTAACTCTTTTTTGAAAGATTTAGTCCTTAAATTCTGCAATCATTATAAAGATCTTGTAATAAAGCAATGGTATATTTTTGTCAGAAAAGAGTAAAACAATGGAAGGTAAGAAGCCACCCTTGGCACATTTATTGAATTAGATACCTTTAACAGCCATTACAGTTCCTTACACTCGTGGCTGAGAGAGTAAATTAATAAATGGTCAATTCTTGATACAATAGTAAAAATATTAAAAGGGAAGTTAAAATATTTCCCCTGAGTAAATCCAATAAAAGTTATTTCTTCGTAATTGCTTATGAGATCAAAATTAAAGCTGAAATAAAAAAATTAACAGTTTTTTATCCGTTTTAAGCAATATTTGAGAAAGTAATTTTTTAATCTTATTTAGTTTAAGGGCCATGGTTACGACTCCATGGCCTTTTTTTTGAAATAAACTTTTAAAATTGGAAGTCTATTTTGTTTTAGAACTACCTACAATTTTCCATAACCAAAGTAAAAACCTAAGAAGGCCTATTATGGACAGGTCTATATTTTCCACTAAAAATATTTAGGTTTTGGAACCAAATTTGTGTTAGCTTTGTCAACTTAATTCACATGGGGCTGACCGGTTTTGACAGTAGGAGTAAAGATTGGGCTCGCATGCAGGCTGGAGTATGTACTGCCTTGAACGATTCATACAAACCATAATTGGCGAATCTAATTACGCCATGGCTGCCTAATCTTACCCTTCGGGGACTAGATAATGCTTAAAGGGTTGAGCTTCGATAGATGCTCCCCGGCCACATCCCGCAACCCTGTGTCTTTTCGGGGTTGATACTGGGGTGTCGATAAGGAAGGACTAGTGCTTGTGATACTGCTAATCAGGTGCGAAATTAAGCAGATAAGCCGAAAGTAGGTGTGTCAGCCAGCGGCTTTCGGTCGACAATTCAATAGTTGACTAAGCATGTAGACGGTACGGTGTTTCCCTATCTGGACGCGGGTTCGACTCCCGCCAGCTCCACAAACTAAAACCCTAAATACTTGAAATATAGTAATTTAGGGTTTTTATTTTTAGATCTGGGGCGGATTATGGGGCGGAATGTTTCAGTTTTTAACGGTTTGGCTAAGGTTTTTTAATTTTTCCATAATTTCGACCATCAAAAGATTTCAATAAAACGATTTTAGGTTTAAGTATTTTTCTCTCAGGTTGGATTTGATAAGAAAAAATTGACGAAAGGTTTAGAGAAACCTTGTCAATGGCATTAGAAAAAAAAGTGAAGAGCTGTATTTAATATGTTGGTATTTTGCCAACATATTTGTAATTTTACAGTAAAATAAAAAAAATGGTAATTATCTACTTGACCAAGTTGATTGTTTTTGCAAAGAAGCATTCCGATTCGGCCAAAAGTCTGACCACCTGGAAGGTGATTGTAGAAAATGCCAATTGGAAAAAAACCCAGGATATTTTGGAGAGTTTCCCAACTGCTAAAATCATTAAAGGCAATAGGGCACGCTTTAAAATTGTGGGAAATAAATACCGTTTGATCATCGAAGTGAATTTTAAGGATAAAACGGTAGAAGTTCGATTTATCGGAACCCATGATCAATATGATAAGATAGATGCCACAACCATTTAAACATTAGCAAAAATGAAAACGCTTAAAAATAATAATTGGTTCTTACTGGAGTCAGAAGCTGATTTTGAGGCTGCTAGCAAAAGGTATGAGCAGTTGAAAGATGCAGAAAAAGGTTCGGGAGCACATAAGGAAAAAATGCTTTTGGTCCATCTGATTGCCCAATACGAAAAAAAGCTTTGGGATTTGCCGGAAGTGGACCCTGTCGAAATGATCAAAATCCGCATGGCCGATTTTGGTTATAATGCTGCCACCCTGGCAAAGGTCTACGGTGACAGGGGGACCATCAGCAAGGTGTTGAATTATAAGCAGTCCCTGTCTTTGACAATGATCAGAAAATTCAGTCAGTTACTGAAAATACCGGCAGAATGGCTCATAAGGGAATACCCTCTAAAAAAAGCACTTTAAATAGGTATCAGTTAATTCTTTGATTTAATATCCTTTTTTTCGGGAAGAAAATAAGCATCTATTAATTTCATTGGTCATCTTTCTTAGGAACCGCCTACAAACATTGGCAGGTATTTTTGGATTTTTTAAAGTCACAATGGTATTGGTGTCGAACTTTTCAAACACATGGTTACTTAATTCATTCAGGAGCTCCCCAAGCTTTCTGCATCTCGTTTCTTTTTTTTTCTTCAGTAACTTTAACATACCGTTGAAAATTATTGTAATCGGCATGCCCGGTAATCTTCATCACCGTCTCTACAGGGATCCCTTTTTCCAGAGAAAGGTTGGCAAAGAAAACCTACCTTTACTAGTAGAATTTGTTCCTGCAAAAAAGCCTTGAAAACGGTAACAAGTATCAATTCCTCCGATGCCATCAAGAACCGATATCTCGGGGAGGACGATAACAACAAAACGTTAGGGCAACTGTTGTGTAAAAGAACAGAAAATAAGTGATGACATATCAAAAATCATTTCCTACTTTAGACACAATATGTCAGCAAAGATTATATCCATACGTAAATTCAAAACTTAAGTGATACCAATCCTTATCTTAGGCTCTCTGTCTCTGAAATTGGAGACAGAGACAAAGAATACATAAGAAATCGTATTGCCACGAAAGCCAAACGGCTGCTCAAATTTTGTATAAAACCAAAGTCTAGGAAGGCAATTTTCGATAAAATTGGGATGTTCAATAACACCAAAAATTTTCGAAACCATGTCAACCCGTTGATAGATGCAGGTTGGCTTAAACTCACACTTCCTGAGAAAATCACGAGTAGAGACCAGCAATATCTTAGCACTGAACTTGGTAAGCAATTGTTATTAATTTTAGAGGAAGATAATACAGGAAAAACAGGATGCATTCCCCTAGTGTCTTCCAATATTGCCTCGGTAGGCTATGATGCAGGAAAGAAGGTTTTAGAAATAAAATTTAACCATGGGCTGTTTATCAGTATTTTGATTTACCGGAAAGGGTATTTGAAGAGTTGGTAAGTTCAGCAGCAAAGGAAAGTTACTATTTGAATGAAATCAAGAAAAGGTATAATTACAATAGTAAATGAACTAATATTGCTTTAAATACAAAGGAAGTCAAAATCGACAAAGATATTTGATAATAACAAAGAAATTTTAAAACAATTGGAAAAATAAATCCTATAATGAAAATTAACCAAAAAGGACTTGCGAGACTTTTATTCAGGAGAAGACTGAAAGGATGAATACCGGCTAATTGAAAAGGAGATCAATGAGTTGTAATTTATAGAAATACGCATTTTAATTTTAGGCTATGGCAACAAAATCACATAAAGCATTTAACGATTTACCTCTTCTTCCTCCAAAACAATCTTTGGTAGAGACAATTGCTATTCTCAAACAGGAAAGTAAATCTGCAGTTGCACTGGCAGAATTAAAAGGTCTTACAAATACATTACCGAATCCAAATATTCTCATCAATGCTGTTATTTTAAAAGAAGCTCAAGCGAGTTCAGGAATTGAGAACGTGATTACAACCCAAGACAAACTTTATCAGGCGTTATACGCCAAATCAGCAAAACCAGATGTTGCAACAAAAGAGGTTTTACGATACAGAGAAGCACTTCTGATGGGTACGCTTTTAATCAAAGAAAAAAGATTTCTTAATACAAACGGAATAAATACCATTCAGAAAGAATTGGAAGAAAATAATGCTGGACTCAGAAAACTTCCTGGAACGGCATTAATCAACGACTTGACTAATGAAGTGATATATACTCCGCCTGATAATTTTGATTCGATTAGTGGCTTAATGAAAAATCTTGAAGAATATATCAACATTGATGAAGATGATGTTTCTCCATTAATCAAGTTAGCCATTCAACACTATCAATTTGAAAGCATCCATCCTTTTTATGATGGTAATGGTAGAACTGGAAGGATTATCAATGTCTTGTATTTAATTTTGAAAGGTTTATTAAACGAACCTGTATTGTATTTGAGTTCTTATATTATCCATAACAAGGGAGATTACTATAGATTATTTCAGGAGGTTCGGACTAAAAATAACTGGGAAGATTGGATTTTGTTTAAACTCAAAGGTATTGAGCAGACAGCGCTGAGTACAATTGAGCAAATAAATAAAATCAATCAACTGTTCAACGAAACACAAAAATTGGTGCAGGAGAAATTACCTAGAATCTATTCGAAAGATTTGATAGAGCAGCTTTTCGTTCATCCTTATTGTAAAATAGAGTTTTTGGTGAAAAATTTAAACTTAGAACGTAAAGCAGCTTCCAGACATTTGAATAATTTAAAAGAAATAGACGTTTTAAAGTCACTTTCAAAGGGAAAAGAGGTTATATACGTAAATGAAAAACTGTATAATTTCCTGAAAAATGGCTAAAAATAACGTGGGACATTTTGGGACACGTCCTGAAAACGTGAGACAATTTATACGTTTTTAGGACACGTTATAAAAACGTGGGACATTTTGGGACATATAATAATCAACTATGGATACAGACGATTTATCAATACCAACTTATAAAGGAATCATTTAAGAAGCCGAAAAATTCAATCACGAGTTGACTTTGCCATTTGGTGTTCTGGCGGCCAGTTGTAAAGATGATGACGACTATTTGAATCAAGCGGATGCCTTAATAAAAGATTGGCTTCAAGTGAATGATTTTGAAGATATTATTGATGGTATTTTCTTTGGGCAAAAAGTAAATGAAAATGCGTTCAGAAAAACTTTAAACATAATCCTATTCAATATTGCTGAAATCAGAAAAACACCAATGAAACAACGGGAATTTGAAGATTGGGAATAGGTATTATCAATAAAATGGTTTCCAATCACGAAAATATCAACCTTTTACGCTCCCTCTTCAAAGGGCGTGAAGACCTATTTGCCGTTCGTTGGGAGAAAGGAAACAAATCGGGCTATATGCCAGCCTATTTTTATGACCCATTTCGTTTAAGGGCGCACAAAATGAATGGAGGGACATTTCAGAATTTTACCGAAAAGTCTTTTCTGAAATATACAGAAGAACAAATCCAAAAGCATTTGGACGGCTTTCATCATATTGGAATTTACCCTCTATTACAAGACAATACCACTTGGTTTTTAGTAGCAGATTTTGATAAAGCGAATTGGCAAGATGAAGCCGTTATTTTTCTTAATGCTTGTAAAGAAAAAGAAATTCCAGCCTACTTGGAGCGTTCTCGTTCAGGAAATGGCGGACACGTTTGGATATTTTTTGATAAACCATATCCCGCCATAAGAAGTCGCAAAATATTCATTTCAATTTTAGAACACTCGGGAGCGTTTTCAATGTTTGATAAAAGCTCCAGTTTTGATAGATTGTTTCCCAATCAGGATTTTCTTTCAGGCAAAGGTTTTGGAAACTTGATTGCATTGCCGCTTTTTAAGCCAACTATTGAAAAGGGAAATAACTGCTTTATTGATCCAGAAACATTTGAACAATTTACAGACCAATGGGATTTCCTGAAAAATATTCAAAGGGTTTCCACAGATTTTTTAGACGAGCAATGCAAGACATTATCACCTGATGTTCCGAAAATAAAATCGCAGCCAATAAATGGAAAACTTAGCATTTCTTTAAACAATACGATACGAATCAGCAGAAATGGATTAACGCCAACGCTTACTCATTTTCTGAAAGAAGAATTAAATTTTGCAAACTCTGAATTTTTCATCAAAAAAAAATCAGGAAGAAACACCTTTGAAACAGTCCGTTATTTTAAACTGATTGAGGAATCAGAAAGTGAAATCTTCATTCCTCGGGGATTTATCGGAAGACTACTGCGCTTTTGCAAGAAATCACAAATCGGATTTGGGTTTGTTGATGAAAGAAAGCTAAAACCAACTATTCCTTTTGTGTTTAATGTTGCCTTGCGAAATCATCAACTTGGAGTAATAGAAGCGGTTTCTAAAAAGGACTACGGAGTGATAGTTGCACCACCAGGTTCAGGAAAAACAGTGATGGGATTAAAAATAATTGGGGATAAAGGACAACCTGCACTCATTATTGTTCACCGAAAACAGTTATTGGAGCAATGGACGGAACGGATTGAAGCATTTTTGGGTATTCCGAAAAGAGATATTGGCGTTATCGGTCAAGGAAAATCTAAAATAGGCAAACAAATTACCGTGGCAACAATTCAAAGTTTGCCAAAACAAATAGAATCTGTTGAAAATCAATTTGGAACTATCATAGTGGACGAATGCCACCACGTTCCTGCCGAAACTTTCAGGAAAACAATTGAAAAACTACAAGCATATTATCTGTATGGATTGACTGCTACCCCTTTCAGAAAGTACAATGATGGGAAAATGATTTTCACCCATTTGGGAGAAATTATTGCCAATATTCAACCCACTGAAATTGAAAATTATAAACAGGCGAAAATCATCATCCGCAACACTGCATTAAATGTTCCATATAATTCTAAGACAGATAGTTTTGAAACATTGTCAAAAATTTTAGTTCACGATACTGCTCGAAACAAACTGATATGGGAAGATGTAAAAACAGAACTGAATCAGGGTAAGAAAGCGGTTATCATCACCGAACGAAAAGAGCATATTGATACGCTGTATTTATTTTTAAAACAATCGTATGAAGCTATTACGCTGAGCGGAGAAGATTCAGAAACGTCTAAGAAAGCCAAATGGAAAACATTACAAGAAGGGAACTTTCAGGTTTTAATTACAACAGGACAATATTTTGGCGAAGGAACAGATTTACAAAATATTAGCTGTTTGTTTTTGGTCTATCCGTTTTCTTTTGAAGGAAAACTACTCCAATATATCGGCAGGGTGCAACGCTCGGAAACAAATCCGACCATTTATGATTATCGAGATTATAAGATTGATTATCTCAATAAACTTTTCTTAAAGCGAAATACTTATTATCGAAAAATTGACAAGCAGGCAACCTTATTTGATGAACCAAAGGACGAAATCACAACTTCAAAACACGTTTTAACTATAGAAAAGAAAATTAAAGTTCCAATTGAGGAATTGGAGTTTCATTATGGAAGTCTAGGCTTCAAATATGCAGTTGTTGAGATGAATACCGAACTTCAATTTCAGGTTGAAAACATTGAAATTAGACCAGAATTTGAGGTACTTAAACCCTATTTCATCAAAAGATTGAAGTCAAAAAATATTACCGTAGAATTGTTAGCCGAGTTTGAAAACGGAAAATTGGTTTCTCAATTAGCACTATCAACTGATATTGACCGCATCAATAAAGAAGTGGTTGAGGGAGTGAAATTTCAATTTTTGAATAAAAGCTTGCTCAAACAATTCAGTACCAAAAATCAAAACATTTTGACTTCTGATGAATTACAAGAGCAGGATAAAATTTATTCAAACGCAGAAGAGGTATTGACTGAAATTCTTAAAAATAAGCAATACAAACATTCTCAACACATTCAATATTTAGCAGAAAGACACGAGAGTTCAATAATGAAAATTCGTTTTGTCCTCAATCCATTTTCATTTGTATTTTTGCTTGCAGGAGACCAAAGTTATTTTATTGTTTTGGAAACCTTGGACACAGAAGAGGCAACTTACATTTGGCATGCCCCTAAAAATAAATCGTCATTAATTGAAGAAGTAAAACAAATTGACAGCCAATTAAGCACTATTAGAAAAAAAGGAAGACAGGCATTTTTGGAAAATAATCCTGAAAAATTTACTAGAATTATGCACGATTATTCAGATAACAAAAAAGGATTTATAATATGGAAATCAGCATTAGAAGAGATTGTTTAGGATAGGGAGTATTTTACCATGGTTTAAATATCACATAATAGCACTCTTTTTGCACATTAGTTTCTTTTTTAAAAGTTATGGTTCCATTTTTTCATACCTTTTAAGAACAAACATTGGCAAGTATTTTTGGATCTTTTAAAAGTTACAAGGGTGTTGGTTCGAACTTTTTCAATTCACCTGTTTAATTGATTCATTCAGGAGCTCCCCAAGCTTTCTGCATCTCGTTTCTTTTTCTTTCTTCAGTAACTTTAACATACCGTTGAAAACTTTTGTAATCGGCATGGCCAGTTATCTTCATCACCGTCTCTGCAGGGGATTAAATAAATTGAGAAAACTGTAGCATTTTCTCGGTACCATTCGTCTTAAAAGTATGAAGATTTATAAAGTTAAACCCTTACTATTTTTTCTCTTGCCGATTTTCTCCTGCGAAAACAACGTTGGCCCAAATAGAGAGGGTACCGCCGAGGTGGTCATCTCTGTAGCTTCAAGGGGAGGGTATCAGTTTCTCATCGAATTCGACGGCGACCTTTATTTTCCTGAAAACTTACCAGAAGAATTTAGGGTGGTATCTCAGGAACCCATACCTGTAAACATCAAATTTCAGATCCTGGATAACAAGGAAGACATCTTTCAACCAGCTCCAAATGATGTGCCTATTTTTCTAATGTCTGTACCTGTGATCACGATAATATCGATTGAAAAAATTAAATCAATTCCCTGAAGTTTCTGAACTTCAATTTTTCAACCGGATTGGAAGATTTGGGGTATCGACTTGATCATGCTACTCCCTGCGAGGTTAAAAAAGAAGTTACAATCACAGCTAAGCTGTTGTCCGTTGTATCACCCGACAAACTATCGCAAATCCAAACGGTGCCTTAAAATGATGATGTTACTGTGTTTCTCTACTCAGACGTGGGTTCGACTCCCGTGAGCCTCACAAAATGACACAAATTTTTAATCTTGAGTTTTTATTCTCCAATAGCATGCTATCAGGTTTTCTTGCCTTATATCTAAAAAATCACTTTATAGTCTGAACCTGGGCTAATCCTAAAGCTTACTTTACCGCTAATATTATCCTGATGAAAGTCTATCTCTTGACCACTTTTTCCTAGCACCTTAGGAGTCCCTATACCCTTGTTAATCACATTAATTTGTGCATCCCTTTTATTTTCACCAAAATGGTGGACATAACTGACCGGCAAACTAGAAGTAGGATATACATGGGCTATATTTTGGGAAGCATCCTTCCTTAATATTATTACCCCCTTTCCGCCGATAAATACAGGTACCTTATTTAAATCATGTGGATAATTATCCAGAAGTTTTGGGCCAACAAATTTTTCCCCACTTTCAAAATCATACCATATTCCACCCGGTAAATAAACAGCTACCTTTTCTATGCTTTCCTCAGAGAGCAAGGGTGCTGCTAAAATTGATTCACCGATCATCCACTCAAACCTTTGTTGCTGGTAAACTTTATCATCTCCGGGAAAGGCTAAAGGTAAAGGGGTAAGGGTATAAGGAAACCCTGAATGATAAGCCTTTATTGCAGAACTATACAAATAGGGGCCTAATTGATAGTGAAAGTTAACAAGTTTTTTAAAGGTATTCCTAGCTTCTTCCGGCCAACCCTCCGGAAATGCTCCTATTGCCATTCCAGCCGTTAAGGCCAATAGCCAGGCATGTTTGATATTTGATGAAACCTGGGCAAGGTTATGCATATTATGGACACCTGCCACATCTGAATAAACATTGGGAAAACCTGAGGCAGCGTACTGGAAATAGTTGATCGGTATCCTTGAATTTTTTTCTCCTACCCCAGAATCATTGATCCTCAATAAGGTTCCCGGCGAAACAAAAGCTCCATTTCTAGCCATTACCAGACCACGATCATCACTTATGTTTTTTATCGGTTGGTTGAAGATCCCAATTAAAGAATCAAGATCCATCATGGTGTCTTCTTTTATTCCCGCTACTTCCCATTTTTTATACAAAGCCCCATACCATTTTGCAGCCTTTTTATTCCTGCCATCAAGCAAATAACTTGGAACTATGGGGAAAATAGAGGAAGTTATACTAAAAGGAACTCCCTCTTTATCTTTAACAAAATACCCCTTGTTTAAGCCAACCTCTGAGAGTTCATTACCATAAAATGAATTCACTTTCAAGTTCTTATCTCTCTTGGTCGTTTTTGGGAAATAGGGTCCTCCTTGAGGTATAAAGTTGGTCCTTAACCCTATCATCCAGTGAATATCATTATCACCCATCCAATTTTTTAGGGATTGAGGCTCCGGGAATTTTTCTCCCCAACGACCAAAACTAGTAGTGGTGCCTCCTTGATCCCAAAAGCCGGATCCAGTTACTGCCCATTTAATGGGGTATCCTTCTTTTAGAAACTTTGCCAAAATTCCTTTCACTATTTCTTCATTGGTATTCCATCCCAGAGCGTCCCAGGATTCCCAGCCTAATTCAAACAAAGTAAACTTTGGCTTTACTTCTGAATAGCCATTGTCCTCCCGGACATCTTTATAATGCTTGTAAAGCTCAGGCACTTTACCAACGAACAGATAGAAGGATGAAGCCCCTTTGCCCTCTATTTCCTGGTGATAGGAATTTGTTGACAAAGTCACCGATTTTTTCCCTTGAGAGAAGAAAACGCCGGCAAAATCGTTTTTCGGAAAGATACAAAATGAGCTCACCCACCTATTCCTCGCGCCATCATTGATGAGCCGAAAGCGTTTTTCATTTTCAGCAATAAGGTTAAAGGTCTTGTTCCAACCTCCGGCATCCCCTAAACCATAAGCCACAGGCATCCCTCCAAACCTTATAGAAGTTGTATTTATTTTATCATTTTGGGGAGACACATTTAAAGTAATTCGCCCCTCTTTAAAAATCAAGTCAACCTGTGCGTAAGCTCCATTGGACAAGCTCACATTTAGCTTTGCACTTTTTGAACTGCTTTTTAATACCTCTGACGAAATGACCGGATGGCCATTGAGAAAAAGTCCTGATTCTTGATCCTTAGGAACCTTAACTGTCCCTAATCGGTCCTGAATTTCCATTTTCATACCGATAAGCTCCACTTTTAACCGGTAATTCCCATCACTTAAATACAAGGCAGGTTCTTGAATAAAAGAATAAGAGGCAAGAAAAATTGTTGCTAAAATTAAAAACAGTGATTTACAGTGTATTGAATGCATTATTACAAAAGGGTTATTGTTAGGTTTTTTAATAGTAGTGAAGCCTTTAAAAATCTACTTACGATAATGTAAGTACATTAAGCTAATGGCAAACAGCCCGCAAATATAAACCGGTATTTTTCAATTTCACGACACTATTTTATATAGACTGAGGTCGAAAAGGAATTTTTGTAAAAAAAACTTGTCCCACATTATGACCAGAAAGTAGTTCCGGGTTGATGAAGGGGCTCAATTCAATAATTAATTTCAGTTTATTCAACACCCTTCCATAAGACATAGGTTGTTTAACCTAAAACAAGCAATCGACAACTTATTAGATGAAAACACTCCAAAATTAGCCACTTTGTTGCAGTTTCCAATCACACCAAAACGATGCAATGCCACCCCCATAAATTCTGATTTTCTTGCGATTGCAACACTCCCACAGTATGGTCAGGAAACCCTATGGCTTAACATCATTCCAATTGAATAAGCTAGGATTAGAAATTGATATTGCTTACAATTATTTAAAGGTTTTCTATTCCTTTTCCATATTCTTCGCTACCTGCGCATCAAATGCTTCCAATATAGCTGAAGGCAATTTGGCTTTTTGTTTCCAACTCGCGTCTCCATAGACACCAATATTATCAAGGTCAAAAACCTCAAAACCAATCCGCTTAACAGCTCTCTTGTTTTTAAAATTAAAGTTGAAATTTTCTGCATCAACAAATCGAGGATCTCTGATCACACTATTTTTATCATGCCCTATCTTTTGCCATTCTGCAAAGGTTTTTCCATTGAAATCATATTTCTCTCCTCCCGTATTCCAATACATATTATTATCCATGGCAATGTCAATTTTTTCCCAGGCCCCTTGCAATACAGCGCCTTCATTGAAGACGATAATATTGTTCATGAAATCAAAAGACCTGTGCTCTTCCACCCTTGTACACTGGGCCTGGTACATTTTGGCATAGGCGAAGATATTATTTCGAATGGTATTGTTTGCACCGTAATGCTGGTGAAAACCGCCTGTCTTGGTACTGTAAACCAAATTGTTTTCCATCACAATATCAGAAGAGCCTTCATCGGTATACAAACCCCAGCCCCCATAGGAATAAGCATGCACATGATGGACCTTATTGTTACTGATCACCGTGCCCTCAGATTTTCCCAAGGTATAAACCGCTGCCATGTCACTAAGTAGCGTCCAGCCAAAATGGTGGATATGGTTATTGGTGATTTTATTCCTTTTGGCATTGCTTTCGGCATATCCCCAAACCCATCCAACAGAAATTCCTGTATAATAAAAATTACCGATGTCATTATTGCTGATTTCATTGTCTGAACTATGGCCTACCCAGACTCCCACAGCTGTAGGATACTCCAAACCTCCGGTCTGTATGATATTATTGTGCAGTTTGATGTGAGAGGTATGATTCGCACCCTCATGCGCCTTGGTCTCTCCAAGGTAAATCCCCCCTCCTCCAAGATCATGTAAATAACTGCGCTCGACCGTAGAATTATGACAGCCTTTGCCATACCAAAGAGCATGCTGGCCAGTTTTAGAAATTTCACAATCCACAAAATCAACATGGTTGGCCCCTTCGAGCATTACCGCGGCATTGATCATTGTTGCTGCCTGACTGGGTTCAGCACCGGAAGGAGGAACCGCATAATGGCAATGCATAAAAGAAAGGCCTTCAAAACGAACATGTTCAACCGGTTTACCATTGGCAGCATCCCCTTTGACCAACACCAGATTATCCAGCACCGGAGCAATTACTTCCGCATTTTCTGGATGCTCTCCTGGAAGAGGAATATAATACAAGATTCCTTTCGAATTTAAATACCACTCTCCTGCTTCATCCAATGCTGCTGCAAAATTTTCGAATACAATCCGCCCTCCTTCTTTGATTGGGTTCCAAGGTGGCATTCCTCCACCCGAAGTATATACCTGTGCACTGTCCTTATCCAATTTATCAAGATACCGCATGGTGAAATTCCACTTGTGATAAGCCCTGAGTCGAACATTTTCCAAATCCTCATCGGCAATCCCTTTTAAATGGGAAAAATTCTCTTCGTCGAAAGAGAACACATGCTGGGCTTTTTCTACTGCCCTTCCTGTACCTTTTATCCAATCATTTTGCTTCACTGCGCCTATGTGCATAAAGCCTTCATTGGGTGTACGCGCCAGAGTTGCCCTTTTCCCATTGACATACAATTGGTCAAATCGCCATTTGTAATACCGGCTTTCATGGAGTTCAAGTTCCCAAATGCCCAGTTCATTTACCTTAAATCCTGATAGTTTTTTCCCCCCACTGAACACTGGTTTTTCATTTGGATAGGCTTTGTACACCACTGGAGCTTCTTCGGAACCACCATCCCCTGGATTCAATTCCAGAGGTGCCAACATCTCGTATTCTCCACCTCTTATCAGGATGGTAACCGGGCCAGTAGCCACATTGTTCTTTTTGTGTTTTCTGATCCAATCACGAGCACCTATAAGGCTGGCCAATGGTTGGTCTATCGTTCCTTCACTCTTATCGTCTCCATTTGGAGCCACATAGATTGTGCGCCCATTTTCCTTGACCTGATTTGCTGTTGCATAGGCCATGGGGGTAACATATATGAGAAAAACCAATAATAATCCAATAGCACTACTAATTTTCATATGATTCATTGTCCTTTTCCTTTGGTAGGCCAATTTACAATTATAGGGCAAACATTTCCATCAAGGGGTGGATTTTCATTAAGAATCAGGAGGCATAGGGGAAAGTTGGTAATTTATAGGAGGCTAAATTCTGTGGAGATTTTGGCAGCATTGTTGCGGAAAAAAAATGGCAACAATACCGCCAAAATCAAGATGTGTATAATCTTCTTCACCAAGGGCTGACACCCTTGGCTGTGGTATTGCGCCCCGTCAGGGCTTGGTGTAATCATAGGACTTGGTGTATGATTTTGATAAGGAATGGACGTTGGGATTTTGATCTTCATCTAGGTGTAATTTGCAATTACACCATTATATCAATAGCTATGAACTTTAGAAAAGTCATTTTAAAAAGCCATTTGTAATGGACTAATCTAAATCATCTCAGAAAATCTTACTTGTGCTAGCATTGGAAATACCCTATTAGTCAACGGGAAATTCGCATATAGCAAAGGTCAGATATGGCATCCAACTGCTACGAAGTAAATACTTTTAAGCTTAAATGAAGTTCGATCCATTTTTAACTTTGGTAGGCTTGGTTTGCTTTTAGTCAACGAAAGTCTCTTTGATAATGGCTTTCAACTCTTTAATTTCTGTTTTTGATAACCGGCCCAAAGGTCTTACAATTCGTCCTTTATCAACTGTTCTAATTTGGTCAAGAACAATCCAACCAATTTTATTGTCATGTTTTACCTCAATTCTGGTGGGATAGTTTTTGGAACACGTTGTCATAGGCGCAATAACAAGGGTCCTGAGGTATTTATTCATCTCGTTGGGAGAGATGATAACACAAGGTCTGGTCTTTTTTATTTCACTCCCAATGGTAGGATCTTGATTCAGCAAGATGATCTGATATTGTTCTATTTTCATTCGTCTAGGTGGTCGTCTTCAAAGACATCATTAATCAGTAGGCTGTCGTCTCCATTTTCATTCATTTCTTTAAAAGACTTTTCCCAGCCTTTTCTAGGAGTAGCTAATGGCCTTAGAACAATTTGATCTTTCTCAAGAATTAAATCAATCCTATCTTTAATATTATAGCGCTCTAAAAGCGTTTTACTAAGTCTAATCCCTTTAGAATTACCTATTTTTATCACTGATATTTCCATAATTCAAAACCTGTGCGTAATTACAAAGTTATTACGCACAGGTCATTATTCCAAAATATAATCAAACCGCTTGGATGAATACACAAGGGTTTAAAAATAGGGTTAACATAAAAGATAATCAGGGAGATTTTGTCAGTATTTTTGCGAAAAAAGGCAACAATACCACCGAAATCGATTCACGTTAGATCACTAAACCAGTGGTTGGGCCCACTAGCTACTCAACCATCAACCATTTCATAGTCTTGAATTAGTGTTTGGGCTGAAATCCCAAGCTCTTGATTGAGCTTTCGGATCATTGTAATACTCAATTTCCGCTTTCCCTTTAATACTTCACTCGCTCTACTTCTTGAACCAAGTAATTTACTAAGTTCACTTTTCGACATTCCTAATTGATCAATTCTAAACAATATGGCTTCGATTGGATTTGGAGATTCAATCGGATACTTTGTTTTTTCATATGCTTCTATAAGAATACTTAGAACTTCCAATTCATCGGATTCTTTAGAATTAGGTTTTAAGTCCAATTGCATTAGCTCATATGCACGAGCAAGGTAATTGTCATGATCTTTACTGGTCTTTATTGGCTTTAACATATGTTACAGTTTTTGAATTTATTAAATCATATTCAGCATGCGTACCAAACCATACAATAAATACAATTTTCAAGCGATATTCTATGTCTACAATCAATCTATATTTATTGCCATTAATATTGAAGACAGTTCTCTTTCCAGTTATTATTGATGCATTTCTGTATTTTACCTTTAAATCTTGAGGTGTTTCCCAATTGGATTGTTCTATTTCTTGTAACCAAGATTTAAGTGCTTGCTCAGTATTTGGGTACTCCACCCAATATTCTCGTATTGTATTTACTGCAATTACCCTCATAAACAATACAAATATAACAAATGTTCCCATATTGGGTTCGCGTAGTGATGGATTGTTATTATCCCCTTTGCTCTTGTCTTGAAGATTTTGTCAGCATTGTTGCAAAAAAAATGGCAACAATACCGCCAAAATCAAGATGTGTATAATCTTCCTCACCAAGGGCTGACCCCCTTGGCTGCCATATTGCGCCCCGTCAGGGCTTGGTAATGTCAAAAAATTTGATGTGTGTTTTTGGTAGAAATAAACGTTAGGATTTTGTCAGCATTGTTGCAATAAAATGGCAACAATACCGCCAAAATCAAGATGTGTATAATCTTTTTCACCAAGGGCTGACACCCTTGGCTGTGGTATTGCGCCCCGTCAGGGCTTGGTGTAATCATAGGACTTGGTGTATGATTTTGGTAAGGAATGGAAGTTGGGATTTTGATCTTCATCTAGGAGTAATTTTCAATTACTCTCTAACTGGGGAATTCTTCGTCAAAAACAAAATACCGGTATTGCAGTAGCTAAAAGCCCCATATTTTTATAGGTTTGGTAAGCGCTACGAATGGTATTCACTGGTAAAAAATGGAAGATTTTGAGATTATGACTAAAACCATCCCTACCCTGCAAGGGAAAATATGAAGCCCGACAGGATGAAAAGGCCTTTTGTGTACTAAGAAAAAGGGATCGTAAAGGTATTGGGCCTGGACGGCAAGATGGAAAATGAATCCTTTATTGTTACCATTCCTGTAATAGAAAATGTTCAATATTAAAATGTATTTAAAAACATTGTATTGGGATAGTTAACTTTTCTATATTGGTATGACGGATCCATTGAATTCAGTGAAATCTTAAATGTATCCAGTACCGAACAGAGCCCAGTTCAAAAGGCTGAGATGGTAAATAAGCATTGGATGCGTATCCATTCAAAAATCAACACCTTTCATGGTATGGAAGGAAAGGCCAAAACTTGCATATCCTTATTATACCAACCGTATAGCTATTGAACAATGATAAAACTACCATTAAAAATCACCCTATTAGGCGTTCTATTTGTAGTGTCTTTCGGCGCACTACATGGATCGGATATTCCTGAAAAGAAAAAACAACCGAATATCGTCTTCTTTTTTGTAGGAGACATGGGCTGGCAAGATACTTCGGTGCCATTTTATAAAGAGGTGACTGCACTTAATGAAAGGTATCATACTCCGAATTTGGAGAGATTGGCCCGAGAGGGAATGAAATTCACCCAAGCTTATGCCAGTGCAGTCTGTACTCCCTCCAGAGTAAGTTTAATGACAGGGGTAAATGCTGCCAGACATAAGGTTACCAACTGGACCTTAATAAAAGATGAATCCCCTGATAATGATCACGAAGTGGTAAAGTCTCCCGATTGGAATCTAAACGGCCTGAGCCCAGTCCCAAATATTCCTCATACCTTCTTTCATCCAGAAAATTTACCCCTGCTATTGAGTCAAAATGAGTATAGGACCATTCATATAGGGAAAGCACATTTTGGGGCCATAGGTACTCCAGGAGAGGATCCATTAAACTTGGGTTTTGACCTTAACATTGGTGGAAATGCGGCAGGTGGCCCCGGGAGCTATTTAGGTATTCATAATTTCAGCGCAGCCTGGAAAGGTTCTGGCAACCCTTTATTGGATTTACCCGGCTTGGAAGCTTACCATGGTGAAGCCATTTACCTAACTGAAGCACTGACCAGAGAAGGGCTAAAAGCTGTATCAAAGGCGGTTGAAGACGACAAACCTTTTTACCTGTACCTATCACATTATGCCAATCACCCGCCTCGGGAAAAGGATGAACGCTTTTACCAAAATTACATAGATCAAGGCCTAAATGAATTGGAGGCCACTTATGCATCAATGATTGAAGGCATGGACAAATCCTTGGGAGACATTATGGATCATCTGGAAAAACTCGGTGTGAATGACAATACAATTGTCGTTTTTATGTCAGACAACGGACCCCATCCGCAGGTACCTCAGAACCTACCCTTGAGAGGACATAAATTAGGTCCATATGAAGGAGGTATCAGGGTACCCCTGTTGGTCAAGTGGCCAACTGTAACCATTCCGGGAACAGTTTCAGAGGATTGTATTATCATTGAAGATATCTTCCCAACCTTTTTAGAAATGGCAGGATTGAATAGCCTGGTAAATAAAAGCATAGATGGTCAAAGCTTTGTTCCTATTTTAAAAGGGGAGCCTTCTAAATCCGCAGACAGAGCACTACTATGGCACTTCCCAAACACCTATTTTAGCCCACCTTATAGTGTGGTTAGAAAGGGAAACTGGAAGCTGATCTACTACCATGTGGATCAAAAATTTGAATTGTTCAATTTAAAGGATGATATCGGTGAATCCACCGAGCTAAGCAATACCAATAAGATTAAAACCAAAGAAATGGCTGAATTGATGACAAAGTTATTGAAAGAGACCGGAGCACAAATGCCAACAATAATTGCTACCGGACAATTCGTGCACTATCCTGATCAGATATATAGCCTGCATTAAAAAGATTTTGTCAGCATTGTTGCAGAAAAAAGCAACAATACCGCCATAATCAAGATGTGTATGATCTTCCTCACCAAGGGCTGACACCCTTGGCTGAGATATTGCGCCCCTTTACGGCTTGGTGTAATCCTAAGACTTGGTGCGCGTTTTTGATTAAGAATTGGTAATTTATGGTTTAAGGGTTCAGTCAGTACATTGCTGGTTCGGTAGACTTGAAATCTACGACAGCATGTTATTTTAGACATTTTTCGGCCTTCAAAGATTATGGTTTTTGGTGCTGGATGGAAGGCGTTAAAAAAATGAGTTAGCTCCAAAAAGGAGATCCACTCATTTTTAGCCTAGAGTCCAGCACCAAAAATCAAATGATGGTAATGTAAATGAAATATTTTCCATAAACCTTGTCCATCATTTGAAATAAGATTTGACAGCCTTGATTTTTTTGGTTCGTTTTTTTATCAAGAAAAAAATGAACAGTGGATATCCAGAAAAATCACCCCATCTCCGTAAAACCTAGGTATTAAGGCCAATTCATGAAATGGAAAAAAGTCATCAGAATGATTTTGTCAGCATTGTTGCTGAAAAAAGCAACAATACCGCCATAATCAAGATGTGTATAATCTTCTTCACCAAGGGCTGACACCCTTGACTGAGATATTGCGCCCCTTTAGGGCTTGGTGATGTGTTTTAGAACTTAATGTACGTTTTTTTATAAGAAATAGACGTTATGATTTTTGTCAGCATTGTTGCGGAAAAATGGCAACAATACCGCCATAATCTATGACGTTAATTTCGCCAATCCAGTCGCTGATGCCACTGGCTACAAAAATATCACCCTTGAAGGGGTTTTCTGTTGGCGTAAGGATTAATACGTGTTTTCGGTAAAGACCAGTTCCGTTGTGATTAATATCCGTTTGTGATTTGGCAGCTCGTGCCCATTTTTTAGAAAGCCTTAAAGGTTAATTTATGATAGTAAAATTAAAATCGATCCTTTCAGAAATAAACGGTTGTATTGAAATTGGTTAAAAAGCCCGAGCAGCACGAATATACGTTTTGATGGACTTGCTACCAATTGCCTGATGTCCATTTTCGAAGCCATGGGCCCAGGCAGTATAGCCATTTTGCTCAGTAGAACTCCAGTAATAATCAGCAGCAAAACCACCATATCCATTTACATGAAGATTAGTGTACATCAAATATAACTCAGCCCGTGATGGTAAAAACCACTCGGTGCCAAGGGCTCGACATACATCTGTGGCGGTACCTTCCATATTATCGCATTTAATTTGCATTGTGTTAGCCATCCCATCACCTACTCTTGCTCCTTCTATTGTTTCTGCATCGCTATCCTTAGGCTCGCTCTCTACGTTATTTAACCCTTCAAAATCTATTCGGTGACATCCCCATTCTGAAGCCTCACTCTGATCTGTCTTAGCTGCTACCATTCCCGTTCCATCAGTGGTGTTTAGGTAGAAGATTAATCCCTCTTTATAAGTCTTGCCGTACAGACTATCTAAGAGAATTCCCCCATCAAACAATTTCTTTGGCGTTTGACCTCCATCCAATAATGTTTGGACTTGAGTCGGATCAAATGAATCACAACTTGACCCGAGATAACCGATTGGACAGTCACAAATGCCATCATTGCATATGCCTCCGTTTTGACATGTAAGCTCGGCGCAAGCATCTTTTTCGAATAGACTACAAGAAGAGATGGATAGGGAACCTATTAACAAGAGAACCATTGGTAAATAACTCAATACGCTACTTTTCATGTGTTTTTATTATTTTTGAAACTGCCTATTTTGCTTTGTAATTTCAGCAGTCTACTTTCATCTGACCTGCACATTTACCGAAACTCCTCTTAGAATAAAATTCTTTCTCGTTTATAAAATTGTGTAGAGCATAGAAATTCGTTCCTAGTGCATTTTACACGCTAAAACTAACTAATAATTTATTAACATTTGGCACATAAAAGTAATTGCGTTTTAAAACAGGTAATTTATTTCAGGTACAAACCATTGTAAAGCACAATAATAAAATTAACCCGATGCCGAATAAACACGACTAAAAGTTAGAAGATTTTGTCAGCATTGTGGCCAAAAAGAGCAACAATGCCGCCAAAATCAAGATGGGTATAATCTTCCTTACCAAGGGCTGACACCCTTGGCTGATTTATTCCGCCCCGTCCTTGAACAATTCTCAAAATTTAATCCACGTTTTCGGTAATCAATTGACGTTGGGATTTTGTCAGCATTCTTGCGGAAAAATGGAAACAATTACGGCTACTTGATTAGCCCCTGATACCTTCCCATCCAATAGGGCAAAAGCCAGTAAACCGGTTCTTTCTCTTGGGAAGGATCACCTGAAACTGCCAAATAGGGGTTTCTATCCCAACGCATGGTGCGGTATTCGCTGGGCGGTCTCAATTCATTTACCTGAATCTCTTCCAAAATCGGCGATCTTACCAAATGCAGGTCTTCTCTACGGCCATTGTCAATAGCCCAATCCACCAAACTCAAGGGGGCATCCTGAAGGAAAAATACTGAAGCCCCCAGCTCCTCAGTCTCCCCTGTCAAAAGGTTGTAGGTAAAATTAAGCAATGGACTTTGGGTAGCTTTAAATTTAGCAAACCATTGGTCCAAATGCTTGCGGTATTCGGCCTTTAGTTCAGGATCTTCTTCCAAGTTAATTAGTGGTGGATAAACATACAGGGCCATGTATATATCAAAATAGGTTTCAAACGCCGGATTGGTCGTATACAATTGCTTGGCATTTTCCAAATACCCATGCACTTTGATTAACTTTATATAAGCCTCTTGAAAGGCTGCTTTTCCGGTAATAGCATGGGCAAACTTAAGAAAGGACAGTATCTCCAGTGAATTCAAGGGCTTCTCCGGTAACCATTCAGGGTCATCGCTCAAGCTTTTTGGTGACCAAACACCCCATTTGGTGGGCTTGCCATCTACGCCAACCAAATAGAAGTCATTTCTCAAAAGATGATCCATGATTTGCTCCACATGGGCTGCTATTCTTTTCTTTTCGGCCTCATCAGCCACAAGAAAATAATACCAGTAATACCCAAAAAAATGTCCGGCAAATTCATCACTACTGGTATCCCCCTTCCACAACCATTTGCCATCCGCTGAAGGATGCCAACGAACTTCAACAGGCTTAGTCCTTGGATTATCGATGATGGCTTCTGTCAATTCCCTCTCCGTATAGGTTCTGTTCATGTCGTGCATCGGCCTCTCCCAATCTATAGGAACAACTGTCCGGGCAAAAAAGCCATCCCTGCCGGTAACCTCCCGCAAAAGATGCAAAAAGTCAAAGGCTTTCTTTGCCCGTTTTTTTGCCTCTTCAGACTTGGTGACGGCATAGCGGAAAGACTCCATGGCCAGGTACATGGCCGTATATTCCCCGTCATTGTCGTCATCATCAGCAACTATACTACTGGTATCTCCGGGCACTTCCAGTTTAAACCTTGCCACTATCCCGGGTTCTCTAACATGTCTTGTAATCAACTGATCATAGAAATAATCCGCCTTTTCGGCCAGGTTCATTTTCTTTCTCCGAATCACACTGACCCCATCCGCAGTTGCCACCCAGGCATTTCCTTTGGCATCAAAATCAATGTCTCTAACCTCATCAGCCCTTAGCCAACGTTGGCTTAAACGGACAGAATAGTCACTTTCTCCCGGCTGAAAGCGGGTAATCCCATAATCAGTTCCTGCCCACATTTTACCGTCAGGGGCTTTTTTCACAAAATTCACATGGATATTGGTAATGCCATCGGCCGGCTCTTTTTTATCGATTACCCTGTCTCCATTTCTTATGGTGACACCCCCGAGTCCTGCAACCCATAGGTTACCTTGCTCATCAAAATCCAGCCCCTTGACATAGGCACTGATTAGGTCTTCATTTTTTTGATAGGCTATTGTTTGCTCTTCTTTGCAATGGTACAATCCTATATCGGTCCCCAACCAAAGCCCTCCATTCTTGTCCGAAAGTACTGCCCGAATACTTCTGGCATTGGTGAAATTCTTGGGCTCCCATTGATTATTGCTGTACAGCCAAATTCCATAAGGACCAAATGCATAGACACCTTGGTCCGTACTAAGCACCTTGGCGATAGGAGGTTTTGGTCCGGGAACTTGCAACAGTGTATTGTTCTCCAAAGCATAGACCCCATCCCATGAGGCCAGCCAAACCTTTCCTGTAGCGTCTGAATCCAAGTCATAGGCAGGTCCTATATTTTCTTCAGGAAGCATTTGTTCCCAATCGCCCGCTGGTTTGGACTTTTTGTAAACACCATGCCCGGTAGCAATCCAAACATTTTGATCTGGAGAAAGGTGAATGGCACGCACATCATTGGCAGCGGCAATATCCTTATGCACCAGAAATCCCTCATGGTATTCCTGTACAAAGGCAGTATCAGTATGGCTTGTCGCCTTCTTTTCAGGAACATGGTCTGCTTCAGTGATTCTTCCACAGCCCATGGCCATAACAGTCATAAGAAGACCTAGCCCATTGATTTTAATATAGTTGTACATGTTTTGAGACTCGAATTGAAAATGGTAGGGACTGGTACCATGTGAAGGGCAAATTGACTTAGGAATTAAAGCGCTTCATAATTTCTTTCCAATCGGTGAAGATGATGCCTTCTTCTTCGAAGAATTGTTTCAAATCCGGATCAGCAAACATTTCCGCTTCCCAAATCCTTTGCTGCCAAGAGCCGGTGATGGTTTTCAACTGTTCGGTATCTGCAGAAGGGTGGAAAATGATTTCTGTCAATCCGGGTTTCAGTGAGCGGATCAATTCTTTAAAAGCTTCCTTTTTCTCTTCATAGGTATCTGCCTTTGGTGCACTGGTAAAGAAATCCAATTTGGGCAAGGTGTAAGTAGCCATAAAATCTACCACTTCATCGGTGATGGGGTAACCTCCCTGTCTAAAAATCTCCACCACCTCAGGGTTTGAAAGGTCAATGGCATTGGCAGGAATACCGTATTCCATGGCCATTTTAAGGTAAACGATGGCATATTTGGGATCGCCATACAAGGTGCCCATATGGGTATCGATATGATCAGGACGGTAGCCCAAGGCAAGGGATTTTTCGATCTGCGCCCTAACTTCTGTGGCCACTTCTTCGGCAGAAGCATGGGCAACCACCTCTTCTACAGAGCGCCATAACATCCCTTCATCGTCAATAAGCCCGGGTACTTCCTCCGCCGGAGCAACAGAAGACCAACGCCAGGTTTTCCATTCACTGGTCAAGGCAAGGTGCAAGCCAAGGTCTATTTCGGGATGTTCTATGGCCCAGGCAATGATTTCCTCAAAATTAGGACAAGGAGGCATGGCTGCGGCAGATTGGATATCTCCGGCCATCAGCATTTCTATGGCTGCGGTATTGGCTTCAGGACTCATACCAATGTCATCTGCATGCAGCATAATTACTTTCTTCCCTTCCGGATAACCCAATCTTTCAGCCCAATTGGCCGGGGTTTTGGCCTCGGTTTGTTGTACTTCAGCAGAAGTACTTTTTTGACCACAGGAACTTATGATTATTAGCGATGCCAGAAAGAGGCTGGAAAATATCTTGTTTTGCATAACTTTTTCTTTTTACTACTCATAAAGAGGTGTTTATGACTAGTTGGAGGGAGGGGGAATGTGAAATGTTTTTGGAGGTGGAAATGAATAAAATCTAGAAAAAGTTAGTATTGGAAAACACGATACACTTCTTTATAATAATTAATGGAATTATCAATTTTTAATATGAATAAACAAGGCTTCAGGGAAAAACTTTTGCAAAAAATTAAATATACAAAGTTAATTAATGACTTATAACATCAAATATACGGCACATTAACTCTCCTCTTATAAAATATATCCTATTTAAAACTGTGAAGTTAGAGTTCAAAAGAATGCACCCATATAAACCGGAGGTAAGAACAAAAAAATTCCATTTATACAACCAACCCATTATTATTATATTCAGTATAATATCTTCCTTTATGAAAACTGCCAAACTTGCGAGAAAATTTTCATTTTTTCATCAAATGTTAAATCTTTAATATTTTTTGACACGTTACGTTCGATAAGTTTGTTTATCATTTCACATTCACCCTCTAACTCCAATAAAACGTCTTTTTTATCAATTGGTGCTTTTTGTACCTGAAAGGATTTAATATAGAAATAAGAAAGTATTTTACCTACATACCATTCTAAATGTGCCCAGAGATTCGAGTATTCATTAATGAACTTTGCAGTATGTACAATCTGGTTTCTATGCAAATATATTCTGTCAAGTTGGTGCTTTATAGCAAGGTTTGACGATTCAATTCTATTTTTCCATAATGAAAGTTTACCATGCTTGGGGAAATCACCAAGAGTTTCGCCCCAATTTTCATTTATTTTGCAATACTGAGTACACAAAAGCTCACTGCATCTTTTTAATTCATCAAAAAGATCATTGGCCTCATCATGTGTTTCAAGAGTAAAATTTAACCACTTAATCAAATTAGTTTGAACAAAAGGCCTGTTGAAGTCTACTTTTACTTTAATACTATTTAAACAAAAATCATTTGAGTGATTAGCTTGATCAAATCTTAGTATAAACGATAATAATTCTCTACCGATAGAACCAGCAGACAAAAACTTTGGGAAAAAGTATTGAATATTTGAAATATCATTACCTAACTTATCATAGGGGATTAAAGTTTCGAGGGCTGTCCAAAGTAAATTTAGACTATTCTCAATTGATTTGGAACCTAAAGCTAAATTATAGAAGTAAATAGATTCAGCAATTGCATCTATTTTATGCAGGAATGTACTATCATTAAATTCAAATTTATAGTTTTCAGACACTTGTTTAAGTGTTTCTCTTAATGTACTATCTCTCGACACAACATTTATAGGATCATGTTTAGCAGAACTTTTTTTATAACCAGCATCTCGTCTATTAGTTAATCGCCAATGCGTTTTATCAAAGAAATCCAAAAAATATTCAAGAGATGTTCTTTCTCTAGAAATAATAAAATCTTTTATAAAAGTGTCATAAGTATCTCTTATGAAATTATTCGGATCAAGGGTTTGAGTTTCAAATATTATAAGTTCATCAGATAAAACAGTAAACTGATCAATATTATCACATATATTTTTAGAAGAAATGGTAGTATACTCAATTTGTCTATCATCTAAATACCTTGTCAAATAGGAGTTGGTTAATACATCATTACTTTTATTGAGAATAAACTCGTAATTCCTAGGTTTTAGATTAAGTACACTAAAAAAAAATCTAAAGGAAGTCGTAGTGTTCTTTGAGGTCATACTTAGAGCAACTTTTGATATACTCTCTACAGAGTAACCTTTGAACACTAAAAACGGTATTAAAATACCTATTAATGGATCTAATTTCTTTTGAATAGTCCGGTAATTCAGACTATCGTTATTAATTAGAGATTCAATTTCAAATCTGAGATTATCGTAGTAATCAAGATTTAATTTTTTTAGAAAAACTCTAGTTCTAGTTTGAAGGCTTTTAATTTTTTTTTCGTTTTTTGAAATCTCTTTTACATCAAGAGATTTATAATAGGTAATAATTTCATTATGATATTTTTTCAATATAACATCATTAATTAGACTTGATGAAAGCGTGACAGAAAGGGTTTCGGAAAAAATAGAATTGAATCTGTGGATAGATTTTTCTCTGTTTAAAACAAGCCTAGTAATTTCATTAATCTCAGCTAGTAAGATATATCCATTGGTTGTTTTGTGTCTGTTGGTTATTATCTCATTAAAATCAGTTAGTTGTAAAATTCGCTCAATGAAATATTTAGAAATATCTGATTGATCTGCGTTCCAAAGACTACTTTTTGTTACAAGCATTGTAAAATATTGACTCGTTTAATTTAATGAGATTAATAGTCTTAGTCTTGAATATTAGTAATTGCATAAGTATAGCACTTAACTCTACAAGTAAACATAAAACAAAAAAAATGCATCACTTATAATCATAAGTGGAAAAATTTATTTATCATTTTCTATTTCTAAAATCCTATTTTTCAATCGTTCTATTTCTAACTTAGCTTTTTCAAGTTCACTTTCTTTTACTTTTGGAAAAACCAAATCAACTCGCTGCTTTATCTCATCTTTATATGATAATAATGGCTGATATAATTGAAAATAAGATTTCCCAATTACACCAGTAAACAAAATTAAGTTCGGGTTATTATCTCCTCCTTTTAGAATATGAGATGTAGCAATACCGGGGTAAGGATCAATAAAATATATTTTGGTAATCCCTAATTGATATGCTTTCTTAGAACATAATTCGCAAGGACTTGCAGTTGTAAATAAAACACCATTTTCTATACCTTGACTCCCGTATTTAGTCAATTGCAAAAATGCATTTTCTTCGGCATGAAGTGACCGAGTGTGAACTTGATTTTTTTCATTTTCTAAATTATTTTGAATCTCTTTAAAACAATAAGAGCTATTATGACCACAATTATTCAATTTTCTTATTTCATCATTTTCATAAACTGACTTAAAATAAGATCGAAATTTTGAATCATTTTTTTCATAATCACTATACGCATCCATATCAGCTGAATCTATTAAGTCCTGTGTATTTCTTAGTATACATGGCACTTGACCTTGAGGACTATTATTCCACCCAATTGATTTAATTGAGAAACCATTATCTGTAATTGCCGCTCCAACTTGTCTAGACAAACAACCTGAATTGAGTTTAGCTGTATAAGCAAGTTGCATAACTCGTTCTATAGACGTTGGAGGAACAATTCCTGGCTTTAATATTAAAGAATAATAATGAATTAATTGTTTTATAAGACCACTAAAATTTTCATTCTTAGTACTTGAATTATGAATATGAATATCTGACAGTTCAATACACTGTTGAATATTTTGAGAAATATACAAATCAATACCATGTAGCTTATCAGGATATTCTTGATTATCTAATTTTTCAATTTGCTCTTTTGTATAATTATTATTTTGAAGTCTTTCTTTCCTGTCTGTATCATTCACATTGATAGCCAACATATAAAAAGCGGAATATCGTTCTTTAAGATATGATATTTCAAAGGGATTTCTTAAAGCATCAATTACTATAAAGCTTTTTCTTTCTTGATTTTTGGATACAATTCTAATTAACTTAATGAATTTATTAACTTTTTTAACCAAAGCGTCTGTATTATCACTTCCTTTATCTAACTTACCACAAATGGCTTTTCCACATGACCTGATATTATTCCCAATTATCTGATATATACTTGTATAAGAATTATTATATTTAGACAATTGAAGTTTTAATTTTTCCGTAAAAAGATTAATTTTTCTAAAATGAAAATCATAAATATCATTATGTTTATCATCTATTTTTTTTAATTCTATTCTTACTAAATGTAATTTTTCAAATTCATTTTTTATTTCTGATAAACTTTTTAGGTAATCACAATCCGGGGTTAAAGTATTTAAATATTTACAAAAATCACTATAGGTATGTTCTAAAATAAAAGCAGTAATAATATCTTTTACTCGTATTATGTAAAATGGCTCCCAGTTATTTTTAGCATAATTTAAAGTTATTTTATATTTACGTTCTTCGTTTTTATTTTCAAACTTAAAAGAGTTAATTGGAGGAAACCTAAATTCATTTTTATCCAACGATAACTCCTGAGCAGTTGTGGAACAACCAGAACCAGTTCTACCAGTTAAACCCAATACTAAAAAGTCATTACGGTTTGAGTATATTCTATCAATTCCTTCTTTCATCTTATTTTTTAAAATACATCAATAGAGCCCACCTCACACATCATTTACAATAATTCTCCAAAACTAACTAATTTTTTATGATTAAGAAAGTGTTTGACAGAATAACACTACATTATATTTTGAATAATTATCAAATCAACAAATAACCTATCAAACTATAGGTATTCGCATACATATCCATCAACCAAAACCCCAATAAACAACTTACACCAACAAAACACCTTAAAATTGGCCAAAAACGACCAATACAGTTCAATAATTAAGTATTTAGTGTTTTTTACATGATAAAATTTGCATTTTATAAAACTAAAAAGTATTTTCATTGTAGTCATTAATATATAACCCAAAAACTTATTTGATATGAGCTCTATGAACTCAGTTTCGATCGACATTCCGGAAGAAGATCTAACGGAAATTAATAATGCCATTGCTACTCTAAAAACCAAGCTCTCTCCTTACTTGATTGCCATTACTCCTGCAGAGCGGCAGGCGGTACCCAAAATGAGTGATGGCACCATTCCCTTTGTGGAAAAAGCCATGGACTATGCACGGGAAGACGCACAGTTTCTTCCTCCCTATACTGATTTGGATGAAGTCCATAAAGACTGGAATGCGGTTAAGCACTTGGTCCCTATGCTTAGGGATATACAGCAATTAGAAAGCAACCTCAACGACACGGTGATGGTGGCTGGGTCTGAAGCCTATTTGGGTGCGCTGAGTTATTATAATTCTGTAAAATACGCCTCCAAACTAAATGTGGCCGATGCCAAAATCATCTATGAAGACCTCAAACAGCGCTTTCAAAAATCCAGAACATCCGGTGAAGCCGAAGGCTAACTCCTATATTCCGCAGCTTATTTCTTTAATCTATTGGTTTTTATAGCGATAAAACCTTACAGGTTTCACCCGCCAAATTTTAAGGTCCGGTTTATTTTCGACAAAACCTGTAAGGTTTGCGGATTTGAGGTAGTAAAAAAAAGTTGCTTGTATCACCCAAAAGTTATTTAGGCTGCGGTTGAAAGCTTTGAGACCGCAGCCTGTTTGGCTTATCCATTATTTATTCTGATTACCGGTATTGATCTGTTTGTTATTGATCAGGTTGATGTGTCTGATATTTTTCATAATCTCTATGCGGTTGATCAGGGAATCGATGATCAGCTGATATAGTTTATCTCCCAGCACCTGATCTTCCACACCATAGTCAATATTGGGGTTGTCATTGACTTCAATTACATATACTTTATCCTCCACAAATTTGAGGTCCACTCCATAGAGTCCGTCACCTATCAGGGAAGAAGCTTTCACTGCCAGGCTTACTATTTCCTCCGGCACCTGATCTATGGCTATTGTCTCATGGTTGCCGGATTTATCTTCCGCATCACTGTTCCAGTTATAGATCTGCCAGTGATCCTGCGTCATGTAATATTTGCAGGCATAAATTGGTTTATTGTCCAGTATCCCTATCCGCCAATCGTAGGCAGAATACAAAAACTCCTGGCAAATTACCATATCGGTTTTCTTGAAGAGCAAGCTCAGTTCACGCTTTGCCTCCTCCTTATTGTTTACCTTTATCACCCCGAGAGAAAAAGCGCTATCGGGTTGTTTGAGGACTGCTGGGTACCTGATATTGTCCAGCAGCTTGTCTTCAAACATGTTCTTGGTTAAAGTGAAAGATTTAGGGGTGCGGATTTTATTTTTCTTAAACAATTCATGCTGGTAAATTTTATTGGAGCAGCGCAGTATAGACCAGGGATCATCTATCACCACCAGGCCTTCAGCAAAAGCAAGGCGGGAGAGTTCATAGGTATAATGGTTGACATTGGTGGTTTCCCGGATAAACAAAGCATCAAATTCGTTGATTTTATTGATATCTTCTTTGCCGATAAAAGTAACGTACACCCCTTTTTTATTGGCAAGCTTACGGAATTTCTCAAGGGCTTCCTTATTTGAAGGCGGATTGGCTTCAAAGGGATTGATCAATATGGCCAGGTCATACCTGTAATTATTAAGCCTGGGGAAATTGTACCGTTTTTTGTTGAAGTGCCGCTCTGCAGCATAAAACAAGGTTTCCTTTTGTGCCTCATCCAGGTTTTTGAAGGTCAGCACCTTAATATTTTTTATGATCCATTTATCTACCTTAATAAAGTTAATGGTAAATAAGGGCACTTCAAAAACCTGATATAACCTGGCAGCCAACACCTTGTAAGCCTTCAGCGGCGTTTGTCCAAAATACAAATCAAGAGACAGGCTAGTGCCTTTTTCTTTGCTGAGGATTTGGTTTACCTGTTCATTCAACTCATAGGAAAGTGCCTGCACCACATTGGCAATTTGCACATCTTTGATGGTAGAAGTACTTGGTATCACCCTTTGTCCCCGAGCGGACGCCAAAAGAGAGACATAGTAACCATAACTTTGGTATTTGTAAGAACTACAGAGATTAAAAATCCTGAAATTGGCATTGTTTTGATACAAAGGATTATTGATATACTCTTTTACAGATACTATAGTGGCTTTTAGCCCCGTATTTTGCCAGACGTAGGGCTGGTCGATCACGATCAGGTTTTTGTTTCCCTTATCTATTGCTTCTGTCCTAATTTTCATTCCCATCTTCAAGGCATCTTCACCGTTCTGATAATAGTTCTTCAATGTTTTGATCACTTCAAACCCCTTGGACATATACCAGTCGGTGAGCTTGCTTTGGCTTTCCCTCACTTCCAAAGTAATACTCCTAAAGTTATTAGAAAGCGCAAAAGCCTTGATGTATTCCATAATTGCATTGCCTATACCTTCCTTTCTGTATTGAAGTGCTACACTGATAGAATACAAGCGAAGCATGTGCTTGTACTTAAACAGCACAGCCGAAGCCACAGGCTGATTGTCCGCTGCATTCTCAGCAATAATCAGCTCCTGAAAAGAACTTTTCAGTCCTTTTTTGAGGTTTGAAGCGGAGGTTTGCTGGAATTCAGGAAATGATTCCCTCTCAAGGTTCAGGAGAAATTCCAGGTCTCCTGAACCGGCCTTACGAAAATTTAATTTCATGGATCCTATTTATGCTTGACTACACTACTTTCCCCGATTAACCACTATATAGGCAAAAACGCTTGGTTTTCTTGCTGAAACCACCTCAAGCAACCTGACTATCTAACCTTTAGCTATCTCCCGAAAATCCTTTTGGACGATGCGGGATATTGTTACAAAAGGTAAACAATTCCTTTTAAACATTAACAGAAAAGTTTATGCTCAGCTAATTACGGATACCCCGGATGAAGTGTTGTGAAATTTTGAAATATAATCTTACTCTACTCCAATTAATAGAGGGCATAAAAGTCGGCTAAAGCAAAAGCGCATCATTGTATATCTCAAGCTCACCGGAACGATATTTAAAACATTCGGAAACATGAAAAATTGCACCGAAAATCATTTAATTCCGACCTCTGAACATTTTTATTTCGGACTATTTGTAAAATGTTTTGAATAAAAGGTCAATTCTTGTCAGTTTTTGGTCGAATTGATCAGCTAAAACTTAAAAAAAGCTGCCAAAAAGGTGGAATTTTTCGGCAAAAACCTAATAATTATCAGTTAAAACCTAATAATTTCCGGCAAAAAGGTGGAAGCTTGAATAAAAAAGCTGAAATCATCGAGTTCAGAAGTACCCCAGCCCACTTCCGAACACCAAAAATTTGAGCCTATCTACGGACTTTTCCTGAAATTTTGTCATATTTTCCACTTTTTGGGCTTTTTATTGTCAGTTTTTGGTCGAAATTATCAGGTTGGAGGTGGAAAATATAAGGTTTTACCTGCAAAGATCCATAAAAAACATTCAAGCTTGTCAGTTTTAGGTACTCCGGAGCAGTTCTCTGTCAGTAAATTGGAGTTAAAAAGGGCAAGGGGGTACTTCTGAAGTACCCCTGTGGGGTTTGGGGATAGGTGTTTGGGGATATTAAGTCGGACCTATTTTCTTATCTATAGTGGCTCTTAATGAAACCTTGTGGTTTTTATTTTAGGATGATTTTTAATTTTTTTCTTCTGTTGTCCAAGCAAAAGTATTATGTAGAAGTACACCCACATAACCCCTGCGGCAGTCAACCAAAAATCCCCTTCATAAATCATAATAAGCGTTAGGATTATGGTTAAAATAACTAAAGCCAAATACCAGTAGTTTATTGATTTTATATCCAATTCCATAATTGAAACAGAAGTCTTAAATGGATTTTTTAGTCCTATAAGATTAATGGCAAACCATCCTGAAAAAATGAGGAATAGCATTGGAACTGCCATTAGTGGTATTACTAAAGAGTCAGCCCATGGAGGGTATCTGTCCCTAGTCATTTCTAAAAACAAATCACCAACATAACCTCCAATGGTTAACAAAACAGCTAACGCGCCAATTAATATGATTACCGCTTTATATTTTGGTGTTTTAAAGTGTTGCCATTTTTTTGGAAGTAAAACCAACGTGTATAAACCAAGAATAACGCAAATAAGTCCGTAGTCCTCCAAGTCAAATTTTGGAGTCAAGTAGGAATCTCTTATTTCGTGAAATTTCTGAGATCTGCTTTCCTCTCCCATTACAGACTCCATTTTTTCGTAAAATCCGTTCATGTCCGCGAATGGGTCAAACGTCGAAGAGTATACAAGTAGTCCAACTCCGATAGTAAGCATTGCAATTCCTATGTATCTCGTCATTATTAATGTCAGCGGTTTAGCTAAGATAAGTGAGGATTTCAAAATACGTTTTTTACACCCTGACAAACTATGAAGTCCTATGCTTGCTTTCAGTACTTCCTTTACATGTTTTCTTAGGTATTTTTAACCGTATTTTTTAATTTTAATTCATTTTCATCTAAGAAATTCAATCCAATTTCTACTTCAGTTCTAATTTCTTCGAGATCATTACCCTTGTATTTATCTAAGAGATTTAAGTACTGGTCTTTTACGATTTCATATTTCTCGGGTTCAGTGTTTTTGACAAGAATAAGCCCATTAATCACCCTCTTTTCAAGACGTGAATGTGGAAGGTAATCGTTGAACACATTTGGATTTGAATTATAAACTGCGTTCAAGCTTTGGTAATCTTTAATTTTTGAAAAAGTAGCATCAATATTTGGTTTAATATGATGAAAAAACTCATCCGCTAATTTGTTTATAGACTTGTCCGAGTAGCTGTCCGATATAACGTCATACAAAGAACTTTCAGTCCAATGTAAGTTTTCATGAATTGTCCAATTTGTCCAATTATAGTTTGGGTAAACTTTTTTAAAAGCCATTTCCAAATCATTGAAAATTATATGGATGAAGTACTGAACAGTTGAAATGTAACCGAATGATTTGTTATAAGTAAGACTTATGATTCTTTTCCCATGTTCAAATCCCTGAACAAATTCATGTTTTGACTTAATATGCTGATACCCTTCTTTTTCAAGTGTATGTAACAAAACCTTTTCAAATCTTACGGATGGTTTAAGATTTGGATCGGTTTTGATGATATTTTTATTTTTGTCGAAGAGTCTCATTTAATATTATCACTAACCTACAAACAATGCACATTATGCGCTTTATTCGACTAACACACTCTAAAAATAACTAAGTTTTTATGATTTCAGAAGTGAATAGGTAGGTATGTCATGAAAAGGTTGTTTTTTTTACCTTTTAATTGATTAAATACGGAGGATAAGCCTATCCTGATATAAATTAATCGAGAAGATTTTGTCAGCATTGTTGCAGAAAAGAGCAACAATACCGCCAAAATCAAGATGTGGATAATATTCCTTACCAAGGGCTGACACCCTTGGCTGAGATATTGAGCCCCGGTGGGGCTTGGTGATATCATAAGACTTTATTTGCGTCTTCTATGGGGAATGGGTTGGTAGTGATTTTGTCAGCATTGTTGCAGAAAAGAGCAACAATACCGCCAAAATCGACTCACTTTTATTCCAGTTTCCGTGGGTTGACACCGCACGGTTATAATTTATGAAGCCCTATAGGCTTCTTCGAATACCGCTGAATTTGTCAGTAAAAATTATTTCAGGAAAATGGATTTTTCAGGGTATATTAAGCTAGTAATATCTCTGCTGGTATTTTTAACTCCTTGTAAAGTGATTTAATCATTCCTAAGGTCAACTTTCTTTTTTTATTAAGCACCTCACTAACTCTACTTTGACTGCCCAAATATTTCACCATATCCGAATTTGTCATTCCCATTTGCTCCATGCGAAATTTAATGGCATCAATTGGATCAGGTGGAGCAATAGGATAATGTTTCATCTCATATGATTCAACTAAAGTCACCAATAAATCAAGCTCATCACCTTCTGGAGTGTCTTTTTTTGCTCCCCACAATTCTTCAATCCTACCTATGGCAGAATCATAATCTTGCTCTGTTTTAATTGGACGTATTTCCATAATCAAATCGTTTTTGCATCAATTTTATCATACTGCTTATGTGTCCCAATAAATCTTATGAAAATCACCTGAAATTCATAATCAATTGCAACTACTAATCTGTAATCATTGCCTTTTATATTAAAAACTACTCTTCCATCACCAACAATACTTGCGTTTTTATATTGTTTTTTTAATTCATTTGAGTTTTTCCAATCTGCAGTTTTAGCATCGTGATACCAAGCTTTCAAGGAAACCTCAGAGTCAGCGTATTCTGGGTTTTCGAAAAACGCTCTTATCGTTCTAAACGCGATGATTCTCATTGTGCAAATATACAAAAGACAGTTAAATATCCCAAATTGGGATATTCAACTGCCCAATTGTTAGTTATCTGTTTTCCAATAGGATACAATCTTCAAATAAAGCACACTTTTCATCTTACCCCTCTACTCTCAACTAAAATAACAAAAGAGATTTTGTCAGCATTGTTTCAGAAAAGAGCAACAATACCGCCAAAATCAAGATGTGTATAATCGTTCACCCTTGACTACCATATAGATTAATGTGAACCTGAATTGGGCTAATTTAAATTTTTACTTGGCAGCAATGAATTCAATCTCAATTAGACAATCTTTGGCAGTGGCTAATAGTGGCACAGGAACAATGGTACTTGCAGGAAAATTCTCTGTTTGCCATTCTTTAGAAGTCACTTCTATTAGAATGTTCTTTTTTTCTTGTGTAAAATCTGCTATATAAACGGTTTGTTTTACGACATCATCTATAGTCACAGCTGCTGCTTCCATTGCTGTTTTAATATTGGACACCATTTTATGAACCTGTTCTTCAAAGTCTTGGGAGACAAGCTGTCCCTTTTCGTCAGATGCCCATTGTCCGGAAAAAAAGTATAGGGATTTTCCTTCCTCCACCTTAACGATATGGGAAAATCCGTTATTTGATGGATTGAATAAGCCTTTTGGGTTGATAAAAGTATTTTTGTCGTTTTTCATTTCTTTAGTTTTAGTGATAGCATAGCACAAAGAAAATACAGTTTATTCAGGCATACATTTACATAGGTAAAGAAAGTATAACTAAGAAGATTTTGTCGGCATTGTTGCAGAAATATGGCAACAATGCTGACAAAATCAAGATGTGTATAATCTTCCTTACCAAGGGCTGGCACCCTTGGCTGATTTATTGTGCCCCTTTAGGGCTTGGTGTAGGACTTGGTGTACATCAGGTAAAGAATGAGAAATCGTGATTCTGTACGTTGCCTTTTGTTGGTTTTTCCGAAGTACTAGCATCTGGCTTAAACAAAAAACCCCTGCACTTCCTTAAAGAAAATGCAGGGGTTTCTAAATAGTGCTGTTTTTCCTAGAATACACCGATAAAGTGATTTCCTGGTTTGTTGATTATTTTGGCACCTATAGATACCTCATTGGTTTGACTGTGAAGGATGTAAATGTTTCCATCTTGTCCAAGTGGTGAAATAGGCAAAAGCAAATCATCTCCACTTACCAAGAATCCCTGAAACTGGTTGAACCTTACATCAGGATCATTTGGAACCCCCTGTACAATAGAAGCTGTTTTTTGTTTAAGGTCCATACGAACAACATATCCCTGGTCTTCTTCACCATGACGGATCAAAGCATACCCAATACCATTGCTCACATATTTCCAAGCATCTACATAAGTGTCTGTAAGCCCAAGAGCATCATCAAGACTCAAAGCATAGGTATTGTCATATTCATTATTAGATCCAATTCTCAAAATATGAGAGCCATTGCTATTTCTGGTGGTAGCCTGATAAATGTAACCATCATCAGCAAGTTGGTTCACATTGCTTCTATATCCTGAGCAATCGCCATCAGCCTGTGTGGAAGTAATAATGGTAGGGTTTTCCAATGAAGGATAATCCACAACAACAGTTTTGGTACCCAATCTGTCAAAATCACTTTCAGTCAAGCCTGTAGCAGGATCGTATTTCCTCATCCATGTTCCAATAAGTAATTTGTTTCCTGCTTGGTTTAAAACAGGGGCATCTAGTCTAAAGATGGTATGACCAGCTAGCTCTTCTTCCACTGATAAAGGAAGTTCGTAAGTTTTGTAATTGGAGATAAGGGTCTCTTGTAAATCCAAATCCAATACAGTGGCGGTACCTCTGTAATACTGAAAATCAGCAGTGGCATCCTCAGCATTGTTTGCTACTATATTGGCTACATTTACGGCGATACCATTTTTATCCCCATTATAAAGTTTACTCCACCTTGGAGAAGTTCCTGCATACTGAGAAATATTAACCGTAACATCTTCCTGAACATAATTGCTTCCTCCACGGATGTCAAACTTGGCATATTCACCTCCATTTTCACCTGAATAGGCAATATTAAACAAAGTACCTCCATCCTCAGAAACCTGTAATCTAGCAGTACGGTTTGATTTTACGGGTGTGCCATCATCAAACACATTAAATTCTTTATCAGGGTCTATGGCATCTTCGTAGCTAATCGCATATATATTGGTACCACCGTTACCATCTCCAGGAGCATCTCCCATAAATGCGCCAACGAGAGTTACCCATCGATCATCCTCTAATTCTTCCTCTTCCTTAGGTACTTCATTTTCATCTGTAACACATGATCCCATTGAAATCATCGCAATTGCTAAACTAAAAGCCAAGAACCTGTTGCTTGTATTGATTTTTCTAAACATCGTTGTAGTACTTCTTTTATATAACATTATCTATTTGAAATCTCCTATTGTATAATTGAACTTGACATATAATGCTCTTCCTGGTTTTTGCACCGCAAAATTGTCATAAACCTGCTTGTCGAATACATTGCGCAGATCCACACTTATTGCCATCCTCCTGTCAGGAAAAGTATAGGTAGCACCTATGTCATTGATATATTGCCTTGGCGTTCTGAAATCTTCAATTTCCAACCAGGTTGTGTAAAATCTATCAACAAACCCAAAATAATGGGACAACCTTAGCAAAGAACCATGCTTCACCACATCTCTAAAAGTATAGTCCAATGAGCTATTTATAGTAAAGAAGGGCTCGTTTGGAATCTGCTGTCCGTAATTGGCAAAGACATTTCCATTAGGGTCAAGCTTGGTATTGAATTGGGAGTTGAATTTAGAAACATTCACTATGGCCCTAAATGAATTGCCATAGGCATATTTCACTTGTCCTTCAAAACCAATGGATTTGGTTTTGCCCAGATTTTCAAATGGATTGGTCTGAACAGCATCATTGATCCTAGGGTTTATCTGTTGGATAATTTTGTCTTTGGTATCTCTGATAAAGCCTGTGCCTGAAAAAGAAAAAGTATGAGCCTGATATTCAAAATCACCAAGTATAAAACCTAGGTTCAGGTTATTGCTTATTTCAGGTCGAATACCAAGGTTTTCAACAATATTATCACCTGGGCTACCAAAAATTTCTCCTTCAGAAGGCATCCTTACCGCCTTTTCTGCTGAAGCAAGCAAAGTCAAAGGTCTGATAATCCTGTATGAAAAAGCAGCTCCGTAGCCACTCGTACTTCTACTACTATTGGCTCGGTCCTCCACGCGAGTTGTGGTACCATTTTCTTCTACCAACAAGGGATCCATTTTTGCTATACCTTGGTTGTAACGCTTCCCAAAAACACTCCCTTTTAATTTAGACTGAAACATATCCAGTTCATAGCCAAGAGAGGTTATGGATTTCTGAAGATCACGTGTACCTATAAATTCTCTTTCAACAGCACTTTTCATAAAGTCCTGTTGGGTTCTATCAATAGAATAAAAGGACTGACCCAAAAAGAGTCTATGATTTGGGTTAATTTCATAAGAGGCCCCTGCGCGAAAAGTGGCCACATTTCTATCAATATGATTCAAGGTGGGTGCACCCTGCTGAGCGCCACCAGGACGTAAAATCGGTTCACCATCCAGCCCCAAACTCATTTCACCAAACCAATTGTAATTCCATTTGACGGTATCCGAAACAACCTCACTTCTTTTACTCAAAGAGCCATTGAAATTCACATCGAAACCTTTTATTCCTAGATCCTCTTTCAAATAAGTCAGGCCAAAAACATGAGACTGAGAAGTACCGAAACGTCCTTTGTAAGGTATTGACATATATGTACCGTGCTGGATTTCATTGTAATCGTCAGATCCGGTATAGCTGATAAAAAACTGATCAGCCCATTTAACATTGGTATATCCAATATCAAGTTTCCCACCTACTGAGCGGTAGGCATCGTTAAATCGCTTCGCCCGTACATAATCATACCTTCCATTAGCAAGAATATTTCTTACAAATTTACCCCATACCTCATAATCGTTGTCTGAATAATTGTAGAAGGCTGACACCTTGGTGGTAAAACCTGTTTTTTCATCCCTGTAAGCTGCATTTAGGTTACTCTGTAGCGTATTGAAAGATCCGTAGGATACTGAGGCTGAAAGATTGTTGACTACTCCCTTTTTTAAGATCACATTGATGGCACCACCCAGGGCATCATCTGCCAGGTGAGCTGGTATCACCCCTTTGTAAACTTCAATTCGATCAATTAATGCCGGAGGAATACTGTTTAAGCTAAAGGAAGAACCATAGGTAGAAATAGAAAGTCCGTCAATAAATATTTTAACAGAATTACCGGACATTCCATTCAAATTATAATCCACACGAGAACCAATCCCTCCATTCTGTCTAACCCTGATCCCTGCAGTTCGATTAAGCAGGTCATTGGTTTGTATAGATTGAAGTGCTGCCTGCTTGGTTTCTACAACTTCCACAGCAAAACCTGCCGTTTCGATTTCGGTCTTCACCGACTGTCCTTCTACCACAACCCCTTCAAGGTCAGTTGTAGATTCTATCAATGAAAAATCAAGTTTTAAAATTATTTCTTCTCTATCAATATTTACATTCTTGCTTTGGTTCTCGTATCCAATGCTTGAGAGCAAAAGCTCAAAATTACCTTTAGGCACATTCTTGATTTCATAACTTCCATCCAAAGATGAAATTGCGGTAAAAGAACTGTCTTTAATTCTGACAATTACTCCAGGGACAGGGTTTGAGCCTGAATCAATGATTTTTCCTTTTATTGTTGCTGCTTGAAGGGACTGACCAAAAGCAGCGATACTCCCCATAAACAGAAGGGAGACCATCCAGAATTGTCTTCTCAAGAAAAATAAAGATCTACTCATGTGCTGTGCTTAATTACTTAAAAGCCAAATGGAAATTGCCATTGTTTTTGGTGATTATTATGTTTCAAATGACACAAAAAACACTGACATTATTTAGACTAAGTCTAATTTGTCTCAAAAGTACAAAAAGCGATTTTTTTAATCAATACTTATTTAGATTAATTTTTAATAAGAAAGATTAGTGCTTCAAATTCAATTCCTTTATTACTTTAATTTGAACTTGAGACCCAGGTGCAAAGAAGACAATCATAAGGCCTGCTTGTAAGGTTTTTACTTGGTACTTTCTCTTTCTAAGAAAAGCCCAAAACAAGCTATTGAGAACCAATAAGGCACTGCTGTTACTACTTAAGAAAAGAACACTTTAAAACGACTTCAAGTGAAAATAAGGTAAAAGAAGCTGCTGTCTGTGTGATACAGGTCACCATTCTCGACAAGGTTAAAGGATAACTTTGTAAATGATTAAAAAATAAAATGTGAAAAACGCTTCTAACCCCATTATTGAATTACTGCGTAGCATCTTTGGCTTGTCATTGGTCGTATTTATTCTGATCTCATTTATTGCTGCGCTTCTAGTTGTTAGCCAATTGGATATTCCATCCCCTCCTCAGGAGAAAGAACAGATGGCTCAGGTAGAAACTCCAAAAGCAGATTTCCGGCTAATAAAAGAAGATGGAATTTGGCAAGCCCCTGATTGGGCTAGCGTAGAACTAGCACCCAATGCGGAACAAATTCGGTACGGCAAGGAGCTGGTCACACATACTTCGGAATACCTGGGTCCCAAAGGAAAGGTACTCCAAATCTCAAATGGGATGAACTGCCAAAATTGCCATTTAGAAGCTGGAACAGCCCCATTGGGCAATAATTTCAGCGGTGTTGCCGCCAACTATCCAAAAATAAGGTCGCGATCTGGGCTTTCGGAGGGCATACCTAAAAGAATCAATGATTGTTTTCAAAGAAGCTTAAACGGAGAAGGGCTTGATCCTGAAAGCAAAGAGATGAAGGCCATGGTTGCTTATATGGAGTGGCTTGGCAAGGATGTTCAAAAAGGGGATAGGCCTTTGGGAGTGGGACTTTATAAAGTACCTTTTCTGGAACGGGCAGCAGACCCAATTCGGGGCAAGACCGTTTATGACAATCAATGTTATAGTTGTCATGGAACCGAAGGACAGGGTTTAAAAAATCCTTCTGGAACAGCCTACCTTTATCCCCCACTTTGGGGACCGGACAGTTATAATAATGGAGCAGGTTTGTACCGCTTGTCTAAGTTTTCTGGATATGTAAAGGCCAATATGCCATTGGGAGCTACCTACGAAAGACCATTGCTCAGTGATGTAGAGGCTTGGGATCTGGCCGCCTATGTCAATTCCATGAGCAGGCCTTCCAAAGATCTATCAGGCGATTGGCCTGACATAAGCAAAAAACCTATGGACCATCCTTTCGGACCCTATTCGGATGATTTTTCGGAAACACAGCATAAATACGGCCCTTTCCAACCCATTTTAGCTTTACAAAAATAGCTGTTCATGAAAAAAATATTAACACTCCTTATAGGTTTATTCTTTTGGGTATCGGTTTATGCACAGCAAGATTCCACGCTGTGGAAACCAACCTTAAATGTAGGACTTCGCTCTTATTTTATGCGTACTTCCTATTGGGAGGATTACAAAAATGACTACGCTTGGGGACAAATGGCTAGAATAGCTTTTACTTCCAAATTGCCCCATCACTTTCAAGTACAAGCTGAATACCTGGGATTTCTCAACATATTGAGTTCAGATCTTAGTGCCCTTGATTCCAGGGTTTCAAATTTGAACCGCTATGAAGTGGGGTTATTTGATGTAAACCATTTGGATAAAACTGTTTTTGGCAAAATCGGTAACCTTTACCTTGATTACTTGCGGGACAACTTTCAGGCAAGCTTGGGTAGGATGGAAATAAACAGCCCTTTTATCAATGCCCAGGATGGGAGGCTGAGTCCCACATATGTGGAAGGGCTCAACTGGAACCTTAGGGTAAATCCGCGGATTTCTATTGCCCAGCATTTGATTACAGGAATATCTCCACGATCTACAGGAAATTGGTTCGATCTGGGAGAAAGCATAGGTATGTACCCAGTAGGGCGCGATGAAAACGGGCAAGGTTCCGATTATTCCGGAAATACCAGATCGGATTATATCAATATACTGAACTTAAAATTCAGACTTAATTCGGCCTCTAGCCTTATGTTAAACCATACATTGGTCAATAATATTTACAGTGCTTACTTGGCTCAATGGGACAAAAAATGGGAATTGCCAAACAGTTCCTTGCAGGGAATCACAGGCCTTCAAACGACTGTTCAACATGGAATAGGAAATGGCGGGAATGAAGATATAGCCCTGAGGTATAAGAATCCTGAAGATTTCCACTGGATACTTAGTGGAAGAATCGGGATAAAATCAGAAAAGAGCTTATGGCATATCAATTACACCAAAATGCAAGGTGAGGGACGCTATTTAAGTCCTAGGGAATGGGGAAAGGATCCATTCTATACCTTTATACCTAGGGAAAGAAATGAGGGACTCGGGCAGGTAGATGCGCTCAGCACCTATTTCCAGCATGCTTTTCCTAAAAAGTCCTTACAATTGTACAGCTATATGGGAGTGTATTTTTTACCTGATCCTGCAGATGCAACAAAAAACAAATATGCCATGCCAAGCTATGCACAGGCTAATCTTGGCCTTCGGTACAATCCTAAAAAATGGATGGAAGGCTTAAGCCTACATTTGATATTAATGGGCAAAACGGCTTTGAACCAGCAGGACCTCCGCCCTGCTTGGGTGTACAATAAGGTCAATCTTTTCCACACCAACCTGATCCTTAATTATACGTTTCCTGGTAATTAATCCATTAAACTCGGATTATGTAATAGAATTTCTCCGTCCTGACAATAGTCAGGGGTGATGCCTGTCCTGAACTTTCTCAGGGAGTGTTGCAATCGCAAGAAAATCAGGCTGTTTGGAAATTTTAGCATAGCACCACTATGGTGAAATTGAAAACAGCAACGAAGTGGCTGATTTTAAAGCGATTTAAGCACGTAATAGAATGTCTATTGCATATTTCGGGTTAAATTCTCCTGTGTCATTTTATTATCGCAATGATATTGTACCTACGACTAGTGGCTTAAAAAAAAATCTAGACCAAAGCTAGCGGCCTTATCCCTCTATTACTCTGACATAAAATCAGGTAATCCTTACAACGGAGTAAATCATCGATACACATCCTTTATAACTAGGATTATGCAATAGGATGCGTAATAGCCTGTTCCGTGTTTACGGAAAGTGGTGTAATTACAAGATAATCAGGCTATTTGAAGACTGAGTCATAGCATCGCTATGGTAAAGTCGAAAACAGCAATGAAATGGCTGATTTTGAAGTGATTTCATCGGGCAATAGAAGGTCTATTGCATATTTCGGGTTTAAGGGTAATTAAGGTTAGCACAAGCAAAACATTTATTTTACTTCCCGAAATCCCTCCGGAATCAATACACATCCTATACTATTACAGACCATTGCTTCCTATTTCATGAATTAACCCGCTACAAATCAAAAAAAGCCTTCCCATATAATGGAAAGGCCTTTTTATTATTTCTTATTCGTTCTTATTTTTTATAAATGGCGTCCGAATTCACTTGGCCATCAGTATCCAGGTACCAGTCTAGATAAGACATTCCACCAGATTTTGCCCATTCAGCAAACCTATTGTATGCTTTTGTGAAATCCACTTTTTCCTGTGTATAAGAAATACTTTGAGGAATGTGAAGTGCCCAATTGAACCCTTTATTGCTTGTGTAATATTTACCTTCACCGATAGCACTGATATCATCTGCTGTATTGAACCACTCTGTATCCATCAGGTCTGTTGGTTGTTTGTTCATAAGGTGAACTTCTCTACCTCTGTCCTGATTGATGATCATAAATGGATTATAAGGTGCAGCACCCAAATCAGCTTTTCTTATTGACTCTTTGAAAACGATTTTTACAACTAGGGTGTCGGCTTCATGTTGCGCATTTTCAGGGTTGACATTGGCCATGATCGGTAATTTATCATTTACATCATCCATAATAATCACGGTCGCCAATTTCTGCCCTTGCTCTACGCCACTTGACAAAGTTTTGATTGTCCCTGTTTTCAACCTAGTACCTTCTACACTCAGGACCTGATCAGAAGACACTCCCAACTGAATTCCAAAGCCATTGCGGTAGCCAGCACCTGTGGCCCGCACTACTGTAATCAAATTAATCTCTTTGATACGGTTATTACCGTTTGATATTTCGTTGATATTGTAATCTATCACCAAATCATTCAAGTCATAGTCACCAAAGCTTGGCCATAAGTCTTCAAACAACAGGGTCCCAAAGGTATTTTCTCCTAGAGAATAGTTATTAAAAGCCCTTTCAGCATCTTCAGGATATTCATCCTGGCTATCTGCAACGCCATCACCGTCTTTGTCCTTCTCATCAGAATCAATAGGAACGTAGTCAGATAAATCCACACTTGTAATAGGGTTCCAAGAAGCATAAAACATCACATCATTGAAGTCATGGTCACAACCGTTAAAATCCCTGCGAATGTCTTCCCAACCCATTAGGAGTATTTGCTCTGTGGCATCGTATAAAAACACCATTTGATCCCTTAAGTCCTCCTTATTGTTAGCTGTATTTAAGTCTTTATCTGCATAAAAAACACCATTACCATAACCTAGGCCACCTTGCCAGCCGTTTGAAATCAAAAACCAACCGATATAAGTATCTTTTTCAAAGGCTCCATCTTTTGGGCCTACTAATTTGACTTTGTCTCCAGGGCTTAATACACCTGCTTGAGCATTTGGAAAAATTATGGTTTTGTTCTTGATATCTGCAGCGGTTTTAGGTGCTTCCCCCTCTTTGTAATAATAATAACCAATGGCATTTCTATAACTTCCTCCTGTATGCACATAGGTAACCCATACTTCAGCATCTTCACTTACAAACAATTCTCTTTTGTACTTTTCGCTTAAAGTTTCTGGGTTTGAAATTCTAACATCCTTTTGTTCCGGAAGGCTTGCATTGATATTCTTCAACAGCTGGTCAGAAATTATATCTGCTTCTATCAAATATTCAGGTTTGCCATTGCTCTTCCATGATCCAAGGGTAAGAAAATCTTCATTGATAGAAGCCGTTCTTAAATTTGCTTTTACCTCATCCGTTGAGAAATATTCATCAGGTAAAATACTTGGATTGGCAGCATCATAATTATAGTTGACACGTCCTCCTGAAACTGGCACAATGGCCATTGGTTCTACACCTATGTAATCAGAAGTCACAAATACCTGTTTTACATAGCTTGGAAGGTCTAATGTGGTGGCAGCACTACCCTGCTCATCTAAACGAACAGTCTGCAATAACTTACCTTCTTTCTGTGGGTTGCCATTGTATATTTTATAGACCACATTTGATATTGGTGTCTTATCCCTGCTAACAGCAGAAAGATTGAAGTCAACTGAAGTAGTAGTAGAAAAATCAAAATTTACCGGGATATTCAGTCCAAGGTTATCTTCTGGAATTACTGTTTCAGAGATTTCATTGATAGGATCGCAGGCAAATAATGTTGCCACAATTCCAAAGATCAGAAATAAGCTATTATTTTTCATATCTATAAGTTTTAAAAATTTCTCTTTTCGTATGATACAAATGTATATAGAAAGAGAGCCGAATAGGAATAAACTCGTTAGACAGGGGTTTTCAATAGGTAAAATCAATATTTCAGAAGGTGAATTGAATTACCACTAGCCTTAAATTTAATCCGAATATAGGTAGGTGCAGTCTATTTCGAGATTGGGTCAAAGGATAATACTTATGATCCTAGTTTGGTGATCTCCATCAGTCAATAGGGCTGATGGAAAAATAGGGCTGTATGCATAAAAAAACCAGCCCGGAATTCTTCCCAAGCTAGTTTATATCTTAAAATCTAAACAGATTTAAAGCAATTAATGATTGTTATTTATTATCTTCTGCTACAATCGCATTGGCTGGTATGGAATAAAAACCTTCTGGTTTGGCTTCTTTGGATAAGCTAATATTTTTAAAATCAACCCTGCTCCTTTCCTCTACTACAACTCCTTCTTCAATGTTATACCAAGCAATGGAAGTAGGCAATAGGACTCCATCTACTTCTGCCCATTTATCATATCTGATAAAATTGGCTGATTCTGGCTTTTTATCAGTTCCAAAAGTTGCCTTATAGGCAAGCCAGGCCATCTTGGATGTTTCAGTATCATAATACAGATAATATTCATCGCTAGAGGAGTCACCTACCCCAGAATTAAAAGTGACTTTAATACCACTATAGTTTTTACCCAGTATCTCCTTGTCCTCTGTTTTCTTATAATTCAAACCAGGATCTGCAAGTACAAATGGCATGGCGTAAAAATAGAACATGAGGTTGTGCCTAAACAGAGGATTACTTTTATATTCTCCTTCTTTGTTCAGGGACCATGCTTTTTCTCCATCAAAACCAATATCATAATCAGAGGTGATTGTCTTGTCCATACGGCGGTGCAAATCGATAATTTGTTGTTGGCCCTCGCCGGGATCACCAATCTCATACATTAATGTCTTTTCCTTTTTCCATTGATCGATACCGCCGTGCGCTTGAAGTACTTTGGCAAAATCAGATGGATAATCGTTGATCGTCATTTCTTGTTTTGTAGCCTCAGAGGATTGCCCCTTTTGGTTTTGGGAATTTTCCTGACAGGCAGTAAAGGCTGACAGAAAAACCACTATAATCAACTTGTTCATAACTTAAAGGTTGGTTTTTATTTAATCTATATGTTTAGAATTAAATCTAAAATTATCGTTTATAGTTTTGTCAATAAGGACGCGACGACACAATGTTATTGGGTTTTGTTTTTGGTGAATTATTCCGCTTATTTAAATCAACATATCCCCTTAGTACAGCAGAATCTTGTAACAAATAAAATATATTCTGGGCCTTGGTGCTTATTTTCAATTGTCTATAAAAAGGCATTGATTCATGACTCGTCCTGTATCCCTAAATTCTGGGGAAAAATGAAAAACTTAAGGAATAATATTCAGATCAAATTGGGAATAGTTTTTTTACGAAAAGTATGAAATTTAAGTTTACTTTTTTTGAATTGGTAAAACTTAGTCTTGAACCAGCAGGAATAATTAATCCCTAAAAATGAAAAATATCATCTATTGCATGTTTCTTTTTAAATTGTCACAAAGGACAGCCGTTGCGATGGCAACATTTAATGATTCAGCCTTTCCAAAGGCGGGAATGGTCAATTTTTGGGTAACAATATTTTCCATCTGCTTAGAAATCCCATTGGACTCATTCCCCATAAGTAATACTCCTTCTGCTGCATCAGTAAGTTGATGCACGTTCATTCCCTCCAAAAAAGCACCATAAATTGGAATACCTGATCCCTTGAGCTTATTGAACAAATCAACATATTCAAAATTCATTCTAGTAAAAGAACCCATGCTTGCATTCAATACTTTTGGATTGTAAATATCTGCTGTATTTTCTGACATCAACAATTTATTTATCCCATACCAATCAGCAATTCGAATGATTGTCCCTAAGTTTCCTGGATCTCTAATGTCGTCCAGAGCAAGGATCAATTGCCCTTTCTCTAAAACCAGGGGCTTATTTCCTTTCACTTCAGCAACAGCAAGTGCCTGATCATTAGAAGAAAAAGTACCCAACGAAGCCAACTCTTTGGGCTTGACCATAATTTTGATTCCTGCAAAAGTACTGAGCAGTGATGCGTTTTCTTCTTGGAATTTTTCTGTACAAAGCAAATGACTAATCGTGAAATTTGAAAGCAACAATTCCGTTACATTTTTAGCTCCTTCCACAAAAAATGCACGTTCTTGTTTACGGAATTTTTTCTGGTGCAAGGATTTAATAAACTTAACTGTATTTTTGCTTAGCATTAGTCGCGAGTGTTGTTGTGAAGAAGACCAAATATATAAATTTTCTTTTTTTGATCCATTTGTTATGGAGTTGTTCATTGACCAAAGGCCTTGAGGAAAATGAGCTATTGCTAACAGATGTAAACACCCAAGGCATTAATAAAAGTAATGCTGAGGCAATTAAAGCGCTTATCCAACAAAAGCCAAATACCAAAATTCCCCTATTAAACATTTCACCAGGTGTAATGCTATACAATCTGGGCCATGCGTTTTATGACAGCAGCAAGCTTGCTGAAAAACAATACCAAACCAAACAGGAACTCCAAAAAACTTCAGAAAAAATTCGCCAAGGCAGTACTTTAGGAAAAGTTGAAAAGAAGTACAATAAACTAAACAGTAAAATTAGTAACCTTGAAAAAAAACTGGAATATGGCAATTGGTTTATGCGAACAGGAAATCCCAAGGTGATTTTGGACAGTAGCAAGACAGCCACCTCTCGGCAGCAAATCTCAATTTATTTACAGAACAACGGCTTTTTTGATGCCTCAGTAGCTACAGAAATTGACAAAAAAGCAAAAAAGGCAAAAGTTAACTACCTGATAAATGAAAACAGCCTATACAGTATTGACAGCTTAATTAATACCACTGCAGACACAAGTTTGCAAGGTTTGCTGCAAGAACATCAAAAATATTCCTTCTTAAAAAAGGGAGCACGGTACAGCCAAACCAATGTTACAAAAGAGCGGCAAAGAATAGAGGATTTATTAAAAGCCTATGGCTACTATACTTTTTCCAAGTCCTATATTGAATACAATGTTTACAAGGACACCCTTGAAAAGCATGTGGTGATCGAACAAATCATCCAAAATTCAAAGGAAGGAGAAAATCATCAGGTATACACAATAGACTCAATCACTTTTACGATTGCTCGTCCCAATGAGTTGATTCAGGACAATCAGGTGCTAACCACTTGGAAAGACATCAGGTTTTCCATGTATCAAGATAAATATTCTGAAAAAATAATCAGCTCGAGGATTTTTCAGGAGAAGGGTGATTTGTACAATAAAAATGCAGTCATAGAAACCCAACGGCAATTGGCTAACCTGGACATGTTTAGGTTTGTCAACATTTCCTTTGACACTTTAGGTAATAGTATCACTACAAAAATCTTCACCAGACCCAACCAGAAATTTCAAATAACCAATCAATTGGGAGCCAGTGTAACGGAACAACTCCCTGGGCCCTTTTTCAGTCATTCCCTTCGAAACAGGAATATTTTTAAAGGCCTGGAAATATTTGAATTTAACTTTCGTGCTGGCTTGGAAGGAGTTGCTTCTGCTACTACAGAGGGAGGGGTGTACAGAAGTCGTGAACTATCAACCTCAGCATCTATTATCTTCCCGCAGTTTCTGGTACCTTTTAATTTTGGTACTTTGGAGAAATTCGGGCAATACAATCCTCGAACTAGAACACTACTGGGTTACAGTTTCGTCAATCGACCTGAATATGTAAGAGAAGCATTAAATACAATTCTCGCTTATACCTGGGCGACCAGAAACCTAAAGCAACAATTTTCTGTCAGCCTGCTTGATGCGAACCTTATTCGTTCCAGCCTGGATTCTTTGTTTCAGGACCGCTTGGAAGAAATCCAAGACCAAGGCAATAACCTGATCAATTCTTTTCTCCCCTCCTATGTAAGTAGTATTTCAGGACAGGTCATCATCAATTTTAACCAATACGGACTATTCCAGAAAAAGGAAGCTTCACTGTGGCGGCTCTTCGCAGAGAGTGGGGGGACTACCTTCAATTGGATAGATCCAAAACGCTTTGGGGACAAGGATTTAAACTATTTCCAATTTCTAAAATTTCAATCTGATTTTAGAAAATACATCCCCTTAAACAATAGGAGCACCTTTGCTTACCGTTTGAATCTCGGATTGGCAAAGCCATATGGCATAAGTGGTGGTGTTTTGCCTTATGAGAAATACTTCTTTGCAGGTGGTAGCACAAGCATTCGAGCTTGGCAACCCCGTAGGCTTGGGCCAGGAAGTTTCACACCTGAAACAAATGAAGATGGCACTTTCGATTATCGATTTGAACAACCTGGAGAAATATTATTTGAAGCAATGTTCGAATACAGAAGGAAATTGTTTGGCTATTTTGACGGCGCTATCTTTGTAGATGCCGGCAATACCTGGACCTTTGCAGTAGATCCCTCACGAGAAGGAGCTGAATTTAAGGCCAACCGATTTTATAAAGAAATCGCAGTAGGAACAGGCATTGGCTTAAGAATGGATTTTGAATTTCTGGTTTTAAGATTGGACATGGGAATAAAAGCATATGACCCTGCCAGACCTGAAAATGAACGTTTTATTCTAGATAAGCTTTCCTTAAAAAACCCTTTGGGAGAGCCTGGACAGCAAGTATTCAATATAGGTATTGGTTATCCTTTTTGACACTTATCAATTACCCAGTTAACATGGAAAAAGAAAACAAAGAGATTATTGCGGAAAAATTCCGTAAGATACAGAAACATATTTGTGAAGCTTTAGAAAAAGGCGATGGCCCAGGTAGGTTTGAAACGGATAACTGGGAAAGAGAACAAGGTGGAGGGGGAACCACAAAAGTGCTGACCGAAGGACAGGTTATCGCAAAGGGTGGTGTGGCCTTCTCTGCTGTACACGGACCTACTCCGGAAAAGATTTTAAAAAAACTGGCACTAGAAAAAGCAGATTTTTTTGCCACAGGCGTTTCTATTGTCATCCATCCCAAGAGCCCAATGGTACCTATAATTCACATGAATATCAGGTACTTTGAAATGAGCGATGGCACTTATTGGTTCGGAGGAGGAATAGACTTAACACCTCATTATATAGATCAGGAGGATGCCAAATATTTCCACCAGCAACTCAAAGAACATTGTGATGCTTTTGACCCTAACTACTATGATAAATTCAAAAAGTGGGCAGATGACTATTTTTACATTCCTCATAGGAAGGAAACCAGGGGTATAGGAGGAATCTTCTTTGATAGGTTAACTGCCAGCGAAGAAATGCCTTTTCCGAAATTGCTCTCTTTTGTTGAAGGTCTGGGTTTTTTATTTCCTAAAATCTATTGTCATTACATGGAGAAAAATGCAAATCTTCCCTATGGAGAAAAAGAACTCAGTTGGCAAGCTTTGAGGCGTGGCAGGTATGTTGAGTTTAATCTGGTGTGGGATGCTGGAACTAAATTTGGATTGGACACGAATGGCAGAACTGAAAGTATATTGATGAGTATGCCTCCAATGGCAAATTGGGTATACAATCAGCCACCAGCCGCTGGGACTAAAGAATCAGAAACGCTACAACTATTGAAAAAAGACATTAACTGGGTTAAAGCATAGCAAATGATTGAAAGTATTATTCATTGGGATGAGCAATTTTTTCTTTTCTTAAACCACCTTCAAGCTTCCTGGCTGGATCCGGTAATGTTGGCGATTACGGGTAAGTTTATCTGGGTTCCCTTGTATTTATTTCTACTGTTCTTAATTATTAAAGAATACAAAGGCAGTAGTGTTTGGTATATTGTAGGGTTGATATTGGTAATAGTGATGGCAGACCAGTTTACCTCTGGTTTTATGAAACCCTATTTTGAAAGGTTACGTCCTTGTCACGACCCACGTTGGCAGGACATTGTAATCAATTATTCAGGTTGTGGAGGCCTATATGGTTTTGCCTCCTCCCATGCTGCAAACACTTTTGCTCTGGCTGCTTTTCTACAAAAAGTAGGAAAAAAGAGCATTCCAGGGTTTCGATGGTTATTTCTATGGGCGTTTGTTGTTTCCTATTCAAGGATTTACCTTGGCGTTCACTACCCTTTAGATATTTTCGTTGGTGCCTTGGTAGGCATATTTATAGGTTGGCTAGTCTTTGGGCTTATTACAGAAGTAAGAATACTATGGAAAAAAAGAGAATCCATGGGTTAGGTTAATATCCCTTTAGAATCCTGTGAATGTACTTCCCTATCACATCGAATTCCAAATTCACAGTATCTCCCTGCTTTAGCAAATGAAAATTAGTGTTTTCATAGGTATATGGAATAATGGCTACACTAAAAAGTCCCTCTTTAGAATTGAAGCAGGTCAAGCTGGTACCATTTACACATATGGATCCTTTTTCTACTGTGACATTCCCCTTACCTGGTTCATAGGAAAAGGTAAAAACCCAACTTCCATCTATGGACTCAACGGAAAGCAATTCGCCTGTCTGATCCACATGTCCTTGAACTATATGTCCATCAAACCTACCATCTGCAGGCATACACCTTTCCAGGTTTACCAGATCCCCTTCCTTTAATCTCCCAAGGTTGGTTTTTTGAAGGGTTTCATCTATTGCCGTCACTCTATACTCATTGGTGTTTACAGCTACTACTGTTAAACATACTCCATTGTGACTAAGAGATTGGTCTATTTTCAGTTCTGAAGCGAGAGTACTTTCCATATCAAAATGGATATTGCTACCTTCTTTGGTTATGCCTTTGACTTTACCTATGGACTCGATAATACCTGTAAACATATTCCTATTGCTTTAATGACCCTTCAGCAAGAATAGGTCATCCTTAACCTAATAATTTTAAATTAATTTCAGAAATTCTTTTTAATTAAATTCTATCTCTACACCAGAATTACATTTTGCTTTTGCTTCGAGGGCAAGTGACTATTTGTATTGTCGGCTTCTCTATTTCAAGCAAGCTTAAAATCTGCCTCAAACTCAAATACCTTCTGATATATTCCTGTTTCAATGACAAAGTAAGGCATTTTTAGCATTAACTTAGCAAACCAAACTGTATATGACACGCTCAAGATCATGTTAAAACTGGAAGACAGCTACTTACATAAGGGAAAAAGAAGAGAGTTAATTAGAACATTGCGTAACAAGGGCATTAGCAATGAAGCAATATTGGAGGCTATTAATAATGTACCTAGACATTTCTTTTTTGACTCCGCCCTACTTAGCCATGCCTACGAAGACAAGGCATTCCCTATAGGTGAAGGCCAAACAATTTCTCAACCCTACACTGTTGCATTCCAAAGTGAACTGCTAAACGTTAATCCGGGAGAAAAAGTACTTGAAATAGGTACCGGATCGGGATATCAGGCAGGAATTTTGTATTGCTTAGGGGCGAAGGTTCACACCATCGAATTCAATAAGACATTGTACGAAAGAACAAAAAGATTTTTACCTAAAATAGGTGTAAGGGTAAAGCATTACCATGGAGATGGAAGTCTGGGATTGCCTGAACAAGCGCCCTTTGATAAAATCATAGTGACTGCCGGAGCTCCTGTTGTTCCTAAAACCTTGCTTCTTCAATTGAAAATCGGCGGAGTTTTGGTTATCCCTGTGGGAGACAGAAAGCAACAGCAAATGCTTAAATTAACGAAACAAACCAGTAAGAAGATTTTAAAAGAGACCTTTGACAATTTTTCATTTGTCCCATTATTGGGAGATGAAGGTTGGGAATAAAAATACAAGGCCCATGAAAGAAGCATACAAACACGTAAAAGACTCGGAGGTCATCATGACAGAGATGGTACTTCCGAATGACACCAATACATTAAACAACCTAATGGGTGGTAAACTTATGCATTGGATGGATGTGGTAGCAGCTATCTCTGCCCAAAGGCATTCTAATTCCGTTGTAGTCACAGCTTCTGTTGATAATATTTCTTTCAAAAACCCCATAGCCCTTGGCAATGTGGTCACTTTAAAAGCGCAAGTGACAAGGGCTTTTAATACTTCAATGGAAGTTTATATCGAGGTATTCGCTGAAGATATTCCTGCCAATAAAAAGTACTCTTCACACAAAGCATTTTTCACCTTTGTGGCAGTAGACGAAGAAGGTCTACCGGTAAAAGTGCCAGAGTTAAAACCTATCAGCGAGCAAGAAATGGAGTTTTATAAAGGAGCATTGAGAAGAAGGCAATTGCGCCTGGTTTTGGCAAAAAGAATGAATCCTCAAGACGCCACGGAATTAAAATCTCTTTTTGACTTGGACGAGATCGGTCAAAAGGAATAATTTTCGTAATTTGATAAATACGCCTACTGCTACTTATATGAATTTAACAGAATTGTCGTTATTCCTGACAGATGAACTCTTTGTGATGGAAGATGAAGTCAAAGAAAAGCTTGCTGTCAATAATATGGCCTCTAGATTGGATTTGAGCACCTCTACTGAATCAAATCAAGTTAGTGAACCGGAGTCTTCATTGGCAAAAGAGCATGACCCTGAGCCTATTCCTTACGAAGGAGAATTCAAAAAATCTATTCTTGTCATCTATCAAGGAGAAGAGCTAAAAGAAAGCAACCGAACATTCCTTTTCAAAGTATTTGGTGCAGTAAACCTATCGCTCAAAGACATTGCCTTGGTTTCCGAACATTCCTTAAAAGGAAGCAATGAAGATCCTATAGAGCAATTAGATCCAGATAAAATGATCATTTTTGGAACGATCTACCATCCACTAATGAGTCTAAAGAAAGACAGTTACCACATCGTTGAAGAATCAATGGCCTATTTCTTTGCCGATGATTTAGATGGACTAGAAAACAACGTTTCCTTAAAGAGGAAACTTTGGGACACCCTACAAGTATTTTTCAGTATTAAACAATAGTAAAATGACGAATGAAGAGCGATTAAACATTTTAAAGCGATTTAGAATAGTAAGTATAACGGAAGGTATTTCCATGCTTGTTTTGGTATTCATCGCAATGCCATTAAAATATATATTTGATTTGCCTACAATGGTGACCTATGTAGGTTGGATACATGGAGTTCTTTTTATGGTTTACATATTGGTCATGTTCCCCACTTCTAGAAAATTAAGATGGCATTTCCGAATTGCATTGATGGGCTTGATAGCTTCAATCCTACCCTTTGGTCCCTTTTTATTTGATAGGAAATTAAGAAAACAAGAGCATATATTAGAAGATAAAATCTAATCAGTGGCCACCTAATAGGTACAATATGGCTGTCATCAGCAAAAAAAAGATCGTATACCCCATTAGTGAAAACCTAAGAAAATACCTCGTCAAATATGGCAGGGAGGTGGATATACCCATTCACTATAAAGAATTGCTCAGGTACACTAACTCGATTGCTCTTTATGATTATAAAGACAACGACACCTTATGGGAAACGGTTTTTTATGATGAATCTGACCGAAATGAGATTCATTATAAGGTAAAGAAAATATATGCCCTGCTAAAAGCTGATGGAGACATGACAGTCATGAAACACCTGTATGTGGACCGGATAGACCTGTGTACCTATGGCAATACACAACCCTTCAGGGTGAGGATTGTCAATCGAATCAATGATAATTTCGATTATTTTTACATCAAAAATGCAGATGCGTCAAGGGTCTATGGGCTGGGGTTGGAGCATTTATTGTCACCAAACAGAATAGGTTATCTCGTTTACAGGGACACCCTTATTGAAGAACATATCGCAGGTATACCGGGCGAACAATTTATGAAGCAACATCTTCATGATCCTATGTTGAACCCTATCCGATTATCCAAAGAATTTGTAAAGTTCAATGAGCGATGTTTTGTTCGTTTATTGGGGGACATGCACTCTTCCAATTTTGTGATTGATGTAACCCCAGACTTTGAAGAAACTCATTATAGGATTCGTTCAATAGATTTTGACCAACAATCCTATGAAGGTAAGAAGTCCATTTACCTTCCTCAGTTTTTCAAACAAAACAACGCACTTATTCAACTGGGTATAAAGCATATCACTAAGGAATCCATGGCCCAATACCAAAAGGAAGAGCGTGCACTGATAGCGACAAGATTGACCAGTTCTCCTAAAGAAATTACCGATATTCTGAATAGTATGGAGAAAGATGTTCTTTCCAAAGATTCCAATATAGAATCCCTTAAAAATGAATTGGCCAGGCATTATAATAACCCTGCATTCCTTCGCTGCAAAAACATGGGTGCGATTTTGAGAATGAGTTTAAATCAATTGATCCACAAGTAATAAAAAATTGTATATTTTTACCCCCTTAGTAAAAATCTAGTTTGTAATTTATTGGTCCCAATCCCTATTTGACCATTACTTCTGTTTTTAAATTTGAATAAATTTATACGCAAAATAAATTATGATTAGCCCCCTTCTTATGGCGCTTAACTGATCTTTTTCAAGCTTGTAATTAAAGGGAAGCTGTAAGTTTAACCCGAAAATATGCAATAGACAATCTATTACGTGCTGAAATCGCTCTAAAATCAGCCTCTTCGTTGCTGTTTTCAATTTCACCATAGCGCTGCTATGCTAAAATCTCAAAACAGCCTGATTTTCTTGCGATTGCAACACTTCCTGTAAACACGGGACAGGCTTCACCCCTGACTATTGTCAGGACGGAGAAATCCTATTACATAATCCGGGTTTAATTACATGACTGACAACCAAAAAAACAGGCTAGCTTAACTTGCTCGGACTCCACCTCAAAAAGACCTGTCCCTGGGTTAAAAGAACCTGCTAATTTTAAAAGATATTGATATTTACCTGCTCAAATTACATGGATTGGCATAGTTTATGAATATCTATTGACCAATGACATTGAATTTAAATTTAAAGTAAAAATTGGATATTATGAGCACTAAATCAGAAAAAAGAGTTTTTAAGAAACTAGGATACAATAAGGATGAATCCGAGAAAATAGTGGCTTCATTGAATCAACTTTTAGCCAATTATCATGTACACTATCAAAAATTAAGGAATTTTCACTGGAATGTAACTGGAGGTGATTTTTTTGATCTACACGAGAAATTTGAAGAATTATACACAGAATCATTTGCAAACATTGACCTTATCGCTGAGCGTATAAGGGTGTTTGGAATGACACCATACAGTTTAATGAAAGACTATCTTCAAAAGGCTGATATCAAAGAAGTTGGGACAGACCTAAGTTCAAAAGAAATGGTCAATGAGGTACTCAAAGATTTTCAGATTTTAGTAGATAACATGAACGATTGTGCGATAAAGGTTGCCGACTTGGGTGACAGTGCCACTGAGGACATGTTGATTGCCTTTATAAAAAGTGTAGAACTTCATCACTGGATGCTGACATCCTTTATGAAGGAATAAAAAAAATCCCCGATTAATTCGGGGATTTTTTTTTCCTATTTTTTTATCTACTTCAAACCATTGATAGCATAATCAATTTAGCGCGTTGAGTTACATCTTCACGAATAACAAAAAGGTCTTTTTGATTTGTTTAAATCTTTTTTTCAATAAAACCTTACCTCACAATTGGGTAATTCAGCTTGAAATTTCTCTACATTTCTAGAACTCAATCTGGTATTAAAACAAACCAGCTTTTCTAAATTCAAGAGATGTGTTATTTGCTTAAGGCTTTTAACACTTGTACTTGCAATATCCAAAGACCTCAAATCATAAAGCATTTCCAGCCCTTTGAGGTTTGAGATATTGGTACCAGCCAAGTTCAAATGCTTAAGTCTTGTTAGCTCACTTAAATATTCCAATTCGCTTACAGCCGTATTTGAAACATCAAGTGTTTCCAACATGGATAAAGGAGAAATAACTGACAAATCCCTGAATGGTGATTCAGTAACTTGAAGCACTTCAAGTTTTTCCAATCTGGCAATTGCTGATGGATCCTGAAAAGGTACATTTTTGATGTATAATTCTTTTAAATTAAAGAAGACTAGAAGTGGTTCTAAATTTAAAATATTGTCGCCAGTGATTTCCAACTTAGAACGTGAAGTAGCTTGGTGCAATGCCCAACCATCTGGATTTTCTTGTAGCTTATAATACCGAGAAAACAAGCTCTTCCAATCCTGACTCAGGTTCTCCCACCAAGACAATAATGCCTCCGTCCTAAATATCACATTGGTCTGCGGCAATAAACTAGCAAGTTCTTGTACATCCCATTCAGGCACCTTCGTGTTGTCAAGATTAATAAAATCCAATGAAGGCAGATTTTTCAGTGGTTCAACTGATTCTATATTGGTTCCTTGGAAAGAAAGGCCTTTCAGACCAGTAAGTTCCTGTAGGGCTTTTAGGTTGGTTACAGCGCTATAATCTCCACGAATATGCAACAAATTCTTCATTTCAGCCAACGGTGAAAGATCTTCTACCATTGTATTTTCAAAGGACAAATAGGTGATGCTTTTAAATTTAAGCGCTGGTCTTAGGTTCACTACCTTACTATTGTCTAGATTCAGTGAATCCATATTTACCAAAGTAGAAAGTGCTTCAATGGTAGGGTTACCTTTACCCAATGTTGGCAATTCTTCTACAAAAACCTGATTCCATCCATCAGGTAATGTTTGCCACCAAGTTTGAAGGTTTTCTACATTATGAATTAACAAAATACCTCTATTGCTTCTTACAAATATTTCAGCAGCATTTTCAGAAATACTTGTCCTGTCAGCATATATCCTTTTTATAGATTTTGATCCATTTATAGGGTCAAGCTGACTGACTTCTGTTCCGTTGATATTTACCCTCCACAGAGAAGGTAAAGATGCCAAAGGAGACAAGTCAAGAATATTGGTCTCTTCGAGATTAATCTCTTCCAATTGTTTTAACTCAGATAAAAAACCAAAATTGATCAAGTAGTTACCCTGAATATCGAGTTTTTTAAGTTTAGTTAAGTTTTTTAAATTTTCAATATTGTTGAAACCACTTTCTTCCAAGTCAAGGACTTCAAGCTGATTAAAGTTCTCCAATACGCCGAAACCTCTGAGAGGTGCTTTGGCTGCTTTAAAGGTTTGAAGATTCTTTAAACTCGTTAGTTCATCAATATTTGTCACTTTGGTTCCTGAAATATTTAGGAATTTAAGCTTGTCTGAATACTTAATGAACTGAATATCCTCAGTTGGGGTATAAGAAATATCCAAGTAGGAAAGAAAGGTAATATTACTAATCGGACTAAGTTCTTTGATCTGAGTACGGCTAATATCAACATATTTCAAATCCCTAAATACATGAATAGGGTCTATGTCTACCAACAATTTATTGCCTGAAAGGTCGAGTGTATCCAATGCAGAGATTTTATACAACATATCGAGTTGTACAGAATCCTCTGTTATGTCAAACTTCTCTCTCAATAATGTTTCCCATTCGAGCGAGAGTGTACTCCACCATTCCAATAGCTCTTCGTCCCTACTTAATTTTGTCGTATAAATACTGGCAATTTTAAGTTCATTGGAATTTCTATCCAAGTTGATCTCAACAAAACGGAGCTTGGTGTTTTCTATCTTTTCATTCTCAAGCCCAAGGCCTGTTAATGTTCTATCGAGAGAGATTTCGAAAAACAGATCTCCATTGTCATTTTCTTTTGGTTTTACCTCTTTGATTTTAAATTCAAAGGCGGCATCTTTAAAGAAGAACTCAATGTCTTTTAAATAGGAAACGACACTTTTGTTGGTGATAACTTGCCTATCCAAAAGCAGATCGTCTTCAATCTGAACATTTTCATCTCTAAAGATTTTCTTATAACTTTCTCTTATAATTACATCTTTATCCCTGGCAGAGGTTTCGCCACTGCCTACGGTATTCAAAAAATATTGTAAGAAACGAACTTGATCTTCTGCCTGTTGGCTAAAATCTTTGATCTCCTGTTTGGTATATCCCCCGATATCCTGAGCCAGAATGGTTGGGGCATAACAAAAAAATAGAATCAGGAGAAATGCATTTACTTTAATCCCTGTCATAGATGTAGTTCAATATAATTTCTTTGTCACCTTCCTCCAACTTCATTAAATTGGCAATCAACCAACCTGTATTAAATCCGGGTCTATTGAATTGACCCAATTCAAAATACCATTTATCTATTTGAAAAAAGTGGAATTTAGTATCTTTCACTGTTTCAAATTTCAATCTTTTGTTTTTTATTTCGAAAAGAAATAAAGTTAGGTAATCAGGTTGAAAACCATCCGGTGTATAAGACTCCGGTTTCGGATTATCTACGATAGCTTTCCTTAAGTTCATAAAACCCAATTCATGACTTAAAGGGTGAAGAAATTTTTTCTCGTCGCCTTTGGGTTTATCAAATACTGCTGTAAATGGAGGGAAGTTTACATTATCAATGACCCACTCGTAACCCAATCCTTGCGGCTGTAACTTCAAAAACAGTACCACATCTTGTCTTTTTCCATTATAAGTAAAAACAGTATTGAGTTCTGCGAACCAATCACCTCCATGAAAGTTGATGTATTGAGGGTAAACTTCGGATGTCACATGACCTATAAACTCTCTTTTAAGGTCGTTGCTTATCCCAGAGGTTTCGTTATCGAAGAGGATATTAATAAAAGATTTCCTAAGGGCTAGATCATGGTATTTATCATCCCCAGGGTGATATCTTACATCTCCTTCTTTGCTTTCCTCTGCATTAAATCTTCTGAAAAATTGGTTGACTTGTTTGGTGGCGGCAGCAAACCTGCCATCATCAATAATCCGGCCGGAGCTATTAAATGTTTGCCCCGGCGCGGAAATATTTGATAAGATTATGGTAATTAACGTAACAAATACTATTCTCATGCTGATGTTTCAGTCACTCTCACATCTCCCAACAACACATCCCAGAATTCAATGGTTCTACCAGAAATTTGGGTTTGTTTTTTCTCCACGTAGATTGTAATATCTTTCTTTGTGGTATCTCTATAGTTCAATCCTGCTTCTTGTGAAGTTCCTTCAAACCTTTGATAGATGGTAATTACACCTACATATCTGCCATCAGGTTGTCTTTCAAGATCAGAGATATAATGAATATCATACCAGCTGATGTTCACCCTATCATAATTCAAGGCCATCAATCTTTCGAAATACCTTCTGATTTTGTAATAAGCAACTTCATTGGTATTGACTGATGATACACCCATTTCAGCATCAGGAGCAAAAAGCTCTTCAGCTCTATCCATTACTCTAGTAGCTTCAGAAAACTGTGTTTCTTTACTTCCAATGATGCTGATGTATTTACTTAAATCTTTAACTTTCTCTAAGGCAAGGGAATCAATGGCTTGCTTTCTTTGAGGACTGATGCTTTCATCCTGAGCGAAAACAGAAATGCTTGTAGCCAGGAAAAAGATAAGCAGGGATGGAATATATTTTTTCATAATAACTTACTTTCTATAGTTTTTTAAATTATCTTCTTCTTAATTCTAATTCGGTAACTTTTCCGGATCCATCCATTCTGATATCGCTGATAAAGTTCAGATTTTTCTTGGTGTCTTTAAGATAGTTAAGGTACCTTTCGATGGTCGTTGGTTCATCGTAATCTTTTCTTCCAGATTCTTCATGAATTACAATTAAAACTGGTGTGTTTTGGTTAGAAAACATTCCCAACGCTTCTCTTATTGTATTATTGGCACTTTGTACATTAGAAGCATTCGCAACTGCATTGAAGTAATTTTCCAATTTACCAACAGCAACTTCTTCAGCAGAAGGTTGAGGGGCTGGTTTTGGTTGAGGGGCTGGCTCTTCCACTGGCACTGGTGCTGGTGGAGCCTCGACCACTTTTTTCTTGCTCTTACAAGCTCCCATAGCTAACAAAACAAATAGCATAACAGTCAATGACCGTGTCAAGGGAAATTTTAGGTTCCTTTTTTTCATAAGAATTGAATGGTTTTTAGTTAAGTGTAAAGACCTTATCCGAGGTTGAAATTAATATTACATCATCTCATAACCCCTAAGCTTTTACGTTGTTGTAGATGATTGTTTTAAGTGTTTTTTAAAAATAATTAGATTTTTTTAATCTGCACAATTTAAGCAATGAACGGCACTAAAGTTGATTTGTATTTAAATTAGTTAAAATTAACGATCTCGATTATTACAATTAAACCTTCTCAATTATAGGTAATATTTTTTTAAAACGCACAATTGTTGGGAAATTGACCGCATAATCATATAAAATGCTAATATATCATTATATATCGAATTTTAAGAAAGTTTTTTTTAACGGTAATTTCTCTATTTAATCGAATATTTCAGCCAGCTTTCTTTCCAAAGATTTGCCTCTTAAATCCTTTGCCATGATATTTCCTTCAGGATCTACCATGTAAGTAGCTGGTATGGCATTGATCTGATACTTGGCTGCGGCCTCTGAATTAAAATACTTGAGATCAGAAACCTGGGTCCAGGTCAAACCGTCCTCAGCTATGGCTTTTGTCCACATATCTCGGGTTCTATCTAGAGAAACACCATATACCTCAAAGCCATGGTCTTTGTATTTATTATAAAGTCTTACCACATTTGGATTTTCATCCCTACAAGGTTTACACCATCCTGCCCAAAAATCTATCATCACATATTTCCCTCTTAAATCAGAAAGGTTTACCACCTTTCCATCAGGATTAGGAAGTGAAATTTCAGGAGCTGGCTGCCCTACAGAAAGCGCTCTCATTTCATTTAGTTCCTGCTTCCAGGTACTGATTAATTTCATTTCCGGATATTTGTCTCCCAATGCAAGCACAACGCTGTCTATAAAATTAAAATCTGTTCCAGGGTCCAACATTCCTATTCCTGCCAAGGCAGCAAAACTTCCTTTAGACTCCTGAATAACAGACTTCACTTTGTCGGCATGGTTTATTCCCATATCAGTATACTGCTCACGAATTTCCTGAACTTTATCCTGATTTTTCTCAGACATGGCTTCGTAAAAAGCGGAATTCATGGCGTTTGTTTCTTCCTGATATTTGAGGGCTAACTCGTCTATTTCAAAAAGCAACTGACTGTCCTTAGAACCAGAAACATCAAGTTTTTCCGTTTCGAAATTATATTTAACTTTTACATCTTCATCAAATAAAGCCAAACGGATTGTTCTTTCTCCGAATAAATCCAAATCATAAAAATTTGGCTGATCTACGTTGATCTCATAATCAAAAGAACCTCCTTTGCCTATGACAATTGTGTCAAGGACTGAAATCTTGTCTACATCGTACTTGGATAAGATCACATCTCCCTCCGGTACATTTTCCAATTTACCAGAGATGGTCACTTTTCCATCAAAGACTTCTTTCTTTTCTTCTCCACATGCCGCAAGCAAAATGCCCGCCAATCCTACTGAAAATATACTTTTGGTTAAGAATCTCATAAAATTAATTATCCAATAACTCTGTTAAAATTTTATTAGCAACTTTTGGGTCTGCCTTACCTTGGGACTTTTTCATAACTTGCCCCATAAACATACCCATAAGTCCTTTTTTACCAGACTTGTATTCCTGTACTTTAGCCGCGTTTTGAATCAATACCTCTTGTATCACGGACTTAATAGAATCCTCATCACTGTCCTGAATTAAATTCAATTCTTGAGCGATCTCAAGTGGGGTTTTCTCAGGATTACTGATTAACTGAGGGTATATTTTTTGGGTAGCCACTGTAAAGCTTACTTTCCCATCATCAATCAAGGCTATTAATGCAGCGATTTGTGATTCCTTTAAAGGGAAGTCCTCAATCTTTAACGTCAATTCATTCAAATAAGATTTAATCGGGCCCATCATCCAGTTGGATGCCGCTTTAAAATTATTTGTATGGCTACATAAAGATTCAAACCACAGGGCTATTTCCTTTTGATCCGTTAACACGCCAGCATCGTATTCAGGAAGTCCGTAAGTATTAACGAATTTATCAAACAATTCGCGTGGAAGAACCGGAAGTTCGGCTTTAATGGAAGACAACCATTCTTCAGAGATCACCACAGGGCTTAAATCAGGCTCAGGAAAGTACCTATAATCATTAAGGTCTTCCTTAGTCCTCATGCTTGCCGTTAATCCGGTCGTCGCATCAAATGTTCTTGTTTCTGAAATGATCTCCACTCCTTTTTCAAGTAGCCCTATTTGCCTGTTATATTCATGCTCAATGGCCCTTGCAACGTTTCTAAAGGAGTTCATGTTTTTCACTTCCACTTTTTTCCCCAACTCGGTTTCACCATTAAGTCTAACAGACACATTGGCGTCACATCTTAAAGAACCTTCTTCCATGTTTCCATCACAAACATCAAGATAGACAACCAATTTCTTTATTTCTGACAAAAGGTTATAAGCTTCTTCAGAAGAGCGCATGTCAGGTTCTGTAACAATCTCGATCAATGGCACACCAGCCCTATTGAAGTCTACAAGTGTATCCACCTCCCCAGCAAGGTGCATGGATTTACCTGCATCTTCTTCCATATGGATTCTGGTTAATGCTACATTTTTTTTCTCCCCACTACTTAAAGTAATAGGAACAAAGCCACCTACACAAATAGGATTTTTATCCTGTGTCAGTTGATATCCTTTTGGCAAATCTGGGTAAAAATAATTCTTACGGGCAAATACATTCCTCCTTGTAATGGAAGAATTACAAGCCAGTCCCATTTTCACAGCATACTCCACTGCTTTTCTATTTACTTTTGGTAAGGTGCCTGGGTGCCCCAATGTAATCACCGATATATTGGTGTTAGGCATTTTCCCATAGCTATTGGCATCAGAGGTGTACATCTTACTTTTAGTAAGCAATTGTGCGTGGACTTCCAATCCTATCACCATCTCGTACTTATCTTTGAGGTTTTCTGCCATTAAGGTAGTGGACTTCTCTTCAATCATCTTTAAATTATTACAGTTATCGTTCCAAATTGTCCAGACTTAGTCTTAGACAAAAATTGAAATACGCTAAATTATTTCAAGGCTTGTTCAAGCAATATTTCAGCTTTTTCTAAAGCCACAGGCAGTCCTGAGGAATCTTTACCTCCTGCTGTCGCATAAAAAGGCTGACCTCCGCCTCCACCTTTGATCTCCCTGGCTAATTCTTTTACCATTTTACCAGCATGGAGACCTTTCTCTTTTACAAGCAAATCGCTTACCACAATTGCTAATTGTGGTTTACCATTTATATCTGCTGCTAATACTGCCACCAGGTTATCAATTTCATTTTTCAATTCAAAAGAAAGCTTTTTGAGGGCCTCAGCATTAGGCAATTTAATCAATCCTAATATTAAGTGGTAACCGTTGAAGGATTTTACCTCACTTTTTAACATTTCTTTAATTTCTTCGGTGGCTTTTAGGTTCAAAGTCTCAATTTCTTTCCTTAAAGCAGCTCTTTCATGTATTAATCCTTCAATTGCACCAACGAGATCTCTAGGATGTTTGAGTGTTTCCTGAACATTTTCCAATAATTCAAACTGCCGTCTGACATACTCCTGAGCTCCCGAAGCTGTTACCGCCTCTATTCTCCGAACACCTGCTGAGATAGAACTTTCAGAAATAATTTTGAACATTCCTATTTCCCCTGTGGCATTCACGTGCGTTCCTCCACACAATTCCACACTATAGCTAGGATCAAAAGTAATCACCCGAACTTGCTCTCCGTACTTCTCCCCAAAAAGAGCTGTTGCTCCCATTGCTTTAGCCATATCTATTGGGACATTTCTTTTCTCATCCAGTGAGATATTTTCTCTGATTTTGGCATTTACGATGTCTTCTACCTGAAGGATTTCCTCTGCTGTCAATTTTGCAAAATGAGAGAAATCAAATCTTAATATTTTCTCATTAACCAAGGATCCTTTTTGTTGCACATGCGTTCCCAGTACCTGCTTCAAAGCGGACTGTAAAAGGTGAGTGGCTGTATGATTACTTTTAATCAAACCACGCTTTTTGGCATCTACGAGGCAGGTAAAATCTGCCTCAGGATTTTCAGGCAATGCCTCCACCCAATGAACAATTAGGTCATTCTCTTTTGTGGTATCAACGACCACAATGCTTTCTTCATCGTTCGAAAGGATTCCAGTATCACCTACCTGCCCGCCACTTTCGGCGTAAAAAGGTGTTTGAGTCAAGACCAACTGGAATCTATCTTTATTTTTATCTTTAATTTTCCTGTATTTAATGATTTGAGCAGTTGCATTTAAAGCATCATAGCCTATGAATACTGAACTCTCTTCATCATTGACTGTAATCCAGTCACCTGTTTCAAGTTTGGAGGCAGACCTAGACCTGTCTTTTTGCGCTTTCATGGCCAATGTAAAGCCATTTTCGTCTACGCTAAGCCCATTCTCTCTTGCGATTAGAGAGGTAAGGTCTAAAGGAAAACCATAGGTATCATACAATTCAAAAGCAACTTCACCAGGAATGGTGTTTTCATTTTTGCTTTCAAGAGATTTCTGAATGCTCTCAAGGTTCTTCAATCCTTTATCCAAAGTCCTCAAAAAGGCCAACTCCTCTTCCTGAATCACTTTTACAATAAAGTCTTCCTGCATTTTTACTTCTGGGAAAAACTCACCGAATTTCTCTGACAATACCGGTACCAATTGGTATAAGAATGGTGTTTTGAGATCCAAAAAGGTGTATCCATAACGAACCGCTCTTCTAAGTATTCGCCTAATGACATAGCCAGCCTTATTATTGGAAGGCAATTGCCCATCGGCAATGGTAAATGAAATAGCCCTGATATGATCAACAATTACACGAAATGCTATATCGGTTTTTTCCGCTGCTCCATATTTGTAACCAGATATACTTTCCATTTTAGCAATAAATGGCTCAAATAGATCCGTATCATAATTGGAAGACTTCTGTTGGATTACCCTCACCAGCCTTTCCAATCCCAATCCAGTATCTACATGCTTTGCAGGTAGTTCTTTTAAATGGCCATCTGCAAACCGGTTGTATTGCATAAAAACCAAATTCCATATTTCTATTACTTGAGGATGGTCCTCATTGACCAATTCTCTACCTGGGATTTTTTGGATTTCCTCAAGAGAACGCATATCGAAATGTATCTCAGAGCAGGGCCCACATGGTCCTGTTTCGCCCATTTCCCAGAAATTGTCTTTTTTTGAACAAAAAAGAATACTTTCCTTATCTACCAACTCTGTCCAATAATCAAAAGCTTCTGTATCTTTATCTAATTGGTCCTCTTTATCGCCACCAAAAACAGTGATGTACAATCTATCTTTTGGCAATTGATAAACTTCTGTAAGTAACTCCCATGCCCAGTTGATCGCTTCCTTTTTAAAATAATCTCCAAACGACCAATTGCCCATCATTTCAAACATGGTATGATGGTAGGTATCCACACCTACTTCTTCCAAGTCATTGTGCTTCCCTGAAACTCTTAGGCACTTTTGACTGTTAGTAACCCGAATATGATCCGGGGTTTCATTGCCTAAAAAATAATCCTTAAATTGGTTCATTCCAGCATTGGTAAACATCAATGTGGGATCATTTTTCACAACTATTGGTGCAGATGGAACAAACTGATGCGCTTTAGATTGAAAAAAATCAATGAAATGGCTTCTTATTTGTTTGGAATTCATGTTTATTTACCTTAGAATGAATTACTTGGAATATTTAAAGTTTTTGAATTATCTTTGTAACCAAACTCCCAACTATCTACTTCCCTACAAAGTAGCTTAATCTCCTGGGTTTTTTCGGATTACAAAATTAGAAGTTTTAACGTACTATTTGTTAAATGAGTAGAATAAAATATTATTACGATCCCAAAACCTGTAAATACGAAAGGTATGTTAAGAGCAAATGGGATGTAACATTGAATGTTTTAGGATTTCTATCCCTTTCTTCAATTCTGGCAGTCGGTATACTTATTGTTTTCCACTATTATTTTGACAGTCCAAAAGAATTGATCTTGAAAAGAGAAAACAGGGAGCTTAATCTCTATTATGAACTTCTTGAGAAGGAAGTAGCTCAACTGAACACCATGATGGCGGATCTTCAGGAAAGAGATGACAACCTTTATCGTGTTATTTTCGAATCCGAGCCCATTCCGAGTTCAGTCAGAAATGCCGGCTATGGTGGCTCTGATAGATTTAAAGACATAAAAGAAAAAGGTCTCAACCAAGGCAAAATGATTATATCTGTTGCCAATAAAGTAGAAACCCTTAAAAAACAACTTTTTATTCAGTGGGAATCCTACAATGAATTGTCTGAAACAGCACTTAACAAAGAGGAATATTGGGCTTCCATCCCTGCCATTCAACCTATACACAATGAAGAATTAAAGAGGCTTGCTTCTGGTTACGGCATTCGATTACACCCTATTCTTAAGGTGAAAAAAATGCATACGGGAATTGATTTCTCAGCCCCAAAAGGTACGCCTATCTATTCTACAGGTGATGGTGTGGTAGAAAGTGTCAGGACGGAGTTTGGAGGCTATGGAAAATCTATACAAATAGACCATGGATTTGGCTTTAAAACAAGGTATGCACATATGAATGATTTCAATGTCAAGACCGGAGACAAAGTTAAAAGGGGGGATAAGATAGGTACTGTAGGTAACACAGGTTCATCCACAGCTCCCCACGTACATTATGAAGTGCACAAAGATGGTAAATATGTAAATCCGGTCAATTACTTCTTTAAAGATCTAGAACCTACCGAATTTGATAAAATTTTGGAACTGGCTTCAAGAGAAAATCAATCTCTTTCTTAAGCGAAATTTAAACCCGAGTTATGTAATAGAATATGTAATGAGTGTTGCAATCGCAAGAAAATCAGACTGTTTGGAGATTTTAGCATAGCACCGCTATGGTGAAATTGAAAACAGCAACGAAGTGGCTGATTTTAAAGCAATTTCAGTACGTAATAGAATGTCTATTGCATATTTCGGGTTAAAAATAACAAAAGCCCTTTCCTCTATAATTGCAGGAAAGGGCTTTTTATTGAATAAAATCCAATTTGATCGGTTTTATCAATTAATAGCAACATTTGTTTTCTATATAAGGGATAATTTTTATATTTTTGATTAAAAAATACCTGAAAATTGCCATACAAAGAAAAAGATATCGAAAAAAAGTATTATTCCATCGGGGAAGTAGCTGAAAAATTTAAGGTGGCCACTTCACTAATTAGGTATTGGGAAGGAGAATTCGATATCATTAAGCCCAAAAAAGACAAAAAAGGAAACCGTAGATTTACCATAGACGATATTGAGAAGATTCGGTTAATTTTTCATTTGGTGAAAGAGAAAGGTTATACGCTCACAGGTGCCCAAGAAATCATCAAAAGGGACATGCATAAGGTCCAGGATAAAGCAGCAATGATCCAACGACTACATGAAATCAGAGGTTTTTTGACAGAAATCAAAAATAATCTGAATGAACAAGCAGCCGAATAATGAACTCCTATACAAAGTAGCATTAGGCCTGATCCCTAAGCTAGGACCTAATATTTACAAAAAAATCATCAGAAACTGCGGTTCCGCAGAAGCTTTTTTTAATATGCCCCGAGGTAAACTGGAAAGGATTCAGGGAGTCGGGCCAAAATTACTTGCATACAGAAATCAAAAAGCAAAGTACCTATCTGAAGCAGAAGCGCTGATCGATACAGCAGTCCAACATAAAATTCAAATTCATTGTTTTATGGAGGAGAATTACCCAACTCGATTAAAATCACTTCCAGACGGCCCACCGGTACTTTATAGCAAGGGGGAATTAACCCTCAACCCCAAAAGAACTATCGGGATAGTAGGCACAAGGAAGGCTACAGATTATGGTAAAAACATCACCCAACAAATAATAGAGGAGTTGTCAAGGTTCCAACCTACAATTATCAGTGGTTTGGCCTATGGAATTGATGTAGAAGCGCATAGGGCAGCTATTTCCAGAGAACTGCCTACCATAGGTGTTTTGGGCTCCGACCTAAACACCATCTACCCCTCCACCCACAAAAAAACGGCTGAACAAATGATGGAGAACGGTGGCTTACTTAGTGAGTATAAGCTTGGAACTGAGATGAACCCCGGTAATTTCCCGCAAAGAAATCGCATTATTGCAGGAATGTCGGATGCCCTTGTAGTGGTCGAAGCTGCAAAAAAAGGAGGTGCTTTAATTACAGCAGAGATCGCATATAGCTATAACCGTGAAGTATTTGCGGTCCCTGGGAACCTGCAGTCAAAATTCAGCGAAGGGTGTAATGACCTGATTAGAAACATGAAAGCCGGTATTTATATGAACTCCAGAGAAATTGTTGATTCTCTATCATGGGACATGGATGCTGCGCAGTCTTCAACCAAGCAAGTTTTACCCGACCTATCTTTACTCGATCCACTTGAGGCCAAAATCATGGAAAGAATATTTGACAAAAAGGAAGTAGAAGTAAATTGGCTTAGTCACGATTTAAAATTACCTATCAGCACTCTTGCTGTCAAATTGCTCAACTTGGAATTTCTTGGCTTTATCAAGGCTTATCCAGGGAAAAAGTACCAATGGCTTCAGAAAAAATAATAAAAAGAATGTCCTATTACAGTAAATGGTGTTTTTTGATTATATTAGAATAAACCAACCAAAACTTAAAAAAATGAAAAGGACCCTTTCCCCAATATTGTTCTCTTTGCTTTTACTCCTAAGTTGTGAAACTGAAAAAAAAGCAGCTACCGATGATCTACCTATGCAAATCGCGCATGCTTATGGCTTCGATCAATTGGAAGATGTCCAATCTATCTCCTACACTTGGAATGTAAGGAGAGACAGCGTAACAGTAATGGTTAGAGATTGGAAGTGGGACCTTGTTAAAGGTGAAGTCTCTTATTCCGATGCTGACACTAGTGCCACTTATCTTCTTTCTGAAAAAACGGATCAAATTAAAGACATTGACCATAAGTTCATAAATGACAAGTATTGGCTATTGTATCCATTTCAATTGGCTTGGGACAAGGGGTTCACAACTGAAATAACGGAAGACCAAACCTCGCCAATCAACGGCACTCCTAGCACTAAACTCACTGTGTTGTACAATAATGAAGATGGTTATACTCCGGGTGATGCCTATGATGTTTATGTAGACGAAAATAAAATTATCAAAGAATGGGTTTTCAGAAAAGGAAATGCCGCGGAAGGTAGGGCATTTACTTGGGAGAATGAAAAAGATTTCGGTGGAATCAAAATAGCCCTTGATCACCGAATGCAAAATGGAGAAAAGATCATTTGGTTTACAAATGTTAAAGTAGTAAAGAAATAGAGCATTTCCATTGATTAATATTAAACTCACAGGCCTGAAATAGCGGTGAAAATACAGGTAATTTTAAATTACCTTGCTAGTAACCATATTTCAGGCCCAGTTTTTAACCGGACATGCAACATGTTTTTAAAGTAACCTAGTACTTCTGCATTGCCCACAAAATAGGTGGTTGGAAGTGAAACTGATCTATTCCAACTATCGAACACCAAGTCAGAAGATTTCACTTCAATTTCCCCGAGGTTATTTTCAGAAAGGTTGAGAATTGATCTATGGCCATAACCAATGGTATGATCTGGCAACTTAATTCTAAACCAATCCCCACTTTTACCTAAAACATCAAATAAGGTTTCATTGGGATAACTAGAAATAACCTTAGAACTAAGGTTTGGAGAGGCACGTAAATTCCCGCTCTTAGCTAAAAACACACCTTGTTCTTTCAATAACACACTGTCAGAGGCTACAATTGGATTACTTTTTTCTAGAGACTGTAAGAAAGGTAAAGGATTTTTCGCACCTCTTCCTCGCGAGTAGACTCCAAAATGCAAATGTGGAGAGGTGGTTCTGGCGTTGCCTGTATTTCCCACAGTACCCAAAGTATCTCCCAGTTTAACTCTTTGACCGGACTGAACAAGCTGACTATCAAGATGGGCATAATAATAATTATAGCGTCCAGTATTAAGCCAGACCACATTTCCTCCAAGTCGGTTTTGGCCTGCTTTACTTACTCTTCCTGGTGCTACTGCTAATACTGGTATTCCTCTTTTGGCAAATACATCTACACCTTCATGTCGCCTTGATCCGCCAGCTCTGGCATCTCCCCAAAAACTAGCAATTTGACCTGAATGCATTTCCGAAATCGGAAAAGCAATGGAACCGGAGACATCAATATTTACAACAACCATTCCTCCTTCTAGCAACTCAGGCTGCACTCTGAGAAGATGCTCACCATCTTCCTTTACGGTATAAGCCAAACTTCGGTGATCATTAGAAAAATGAATTTGAGTATAACCATTACTCGTCTTCCTGAACACATCTAGAAAGTATATGGATGTAGTATCACTGAGCATTTGGGCATTGATATTTACCTGACTACCTTCTTCTACTTTGTACTGCCAAAATAAAGCCTCAGCTTTCCCAGGATCAAAATAGGTCATCTCAGAATGAGGGATTTCTTGAGTGCTTAATTTAAAATCTATAGGTACTTTACCATTTTTAATCCAAGTCTTGGCCAATGAATAATCTTGCAGACCAGCCTTATCCAAAGCATTTACATAGGATTCATATGGATTCTGATTATTAAAAAGTTTCTCAGTATGACAAGAACTGAGGCTGAAAATAAAAAGTGTGAAACAAAATATTTTAATAATTCTCACATCCTCAAAATAAAAAAAAGTCAATAACAAGTTGGAAGATAAGTTCCAACCTGTTATTGACTTTATTAAGGTAAATAATGAATTAAAGTGTTTTTTGACCTTCATGCTTACCTTCCCTTATTTCTTCAATTATTTTCTTATTGAAAGCCTCAAGATCTTCTGGGGATCTGGAAGTAACCAATGCTTGATCGCAAACACATTCTTGATCGTACCATTCTGCACCTGCATTGATTAGGTCTTGTTTAATCGACGGAAAAGAAGTCATTTTTCTTCCAGCCAATGCACCTGTCTCTATCAACACCTGTGGTCCATGACAAATTGAAGCGACTGGTTTACCTTTGGCAAAAAAATCCTTAATAAACTGAACAGCTTCTTTATTCCTGCGTAATTTGTCTGGATTAATTACTCCACCAGGAATTAAAACGGCGTGGTAATCATCCGAATTGGCTTCATTAACTGTTTTGTCTACTTTAAAATCACTTCCCCAGTCACCATCATTCCAGGATTTGACGCTCCCTGAATTTGGAGAAATCACTTCCACTGTGGCGCCTTGATCTTCCAAAGCTTTTTTAGGAGAGGTAAACTCTACTTCTTCAAATCCATTCTCTGTAATTAAAGCTATTTTTTTACCTGATAAGTTACTCATAATAATAGTTGGTTTGATTTTACACTAAATTTTAATGAAAAAGTTCAAATTCCATGCTAAACTCCACAAAGTGGTAAAAATTTTACTTATTAGTATTGACCAAGAATTCGAAATTCAAGTTTATTGCTTGGAAATCCCCCTATTTTGTAGTGATTAAAAAAAAATGGCAAAAAAAAAAAGCCCGGTTAAAACCGGGCTTACTATAACTTTAGCGATGAAATTCTTATACGTAATTGCTTAGCATCACTGGCATAACTAGCATCAGAATATCTTCGTTCTCATTTAAATCTGAAGGAAGAATCAAACCCGCTCTGTTTGGTGCACTAAACTTCAATGTCACCTCTTTAGCTGAAATATTATTTAGCATTTCTACCAGAAATTTAGCGTTGAATCCGATTTCGATGTCTTCACCTTCGTGTTCACATGACAATCTTTCATTGGCCTCGTTTGAGAAGTCCAAATCTTCAGCTGATATCTGTAATTCACTACCTGTAAGCTTCAATCTAACCTGGTGTGTGGTTTTATTGGCGTAGATAGCAATCCTCTTTAGGGAGCCTAAAAACTCCTGTCTGTTGATCACCATATCGTTGTTATTGTCCGCAGGAATTACATTTTCATAATCTGGGAAACGCTCATCGATTAACCTACAGATCATCTTGATATTATTGAACTTAAAGTAGGCGTTACTGGTGTTAAATTCAACACTTACTGGTACATTTTCAGTAGGTAGTGTTGATTTCAATAGGTTGAGAGCTTTCCTTGGCACGATAATGCTTGTAGCTTCAGGGGAGGCTATATCCACTCTTCTATATCGAATCAATCGATGTCCGTCAGTGGCAACAAATGTAGTATTGGTACTACTTAGATTGATAAACACCCCTGTCATAGCAGGTCTTAACTCATCATTACTTGTAGCAAAAATGGTATTAGCAATCGCACTACTCAAAACATCTGTTGACATTTCTACTGTAGAGGCATTGGTAACACTAGGAATTCGAGGAAAGTCCGTTGCATTTTCTCCTGCCAATTTATAACGTCCATTGTCGGAACTGATTTCCACACTATAGGTTTCCTTGTCAATACTAAAGGTTACTGGTTGTTCAGGAAGGTTTTTAAGTGTTTCGATCAATATTTTTGCAGGGACTGCAATATTGCCGTCTTCTTTTGCCTCCACCTCAATTTCTGTCATCATGGATGTTTGCAAATCAGAAGCTGTAACCGTAAGCTTGCTGTCCAATATTTCAAAAAGAAAGTTCTCTAAGATAGGCACAACAGGATTGGTTGTTACCACCCCATTTATTGCGGAGAGATGCTTCAAAAGTGAGGAAGAAGAAACAATAAATTTCATATGTATGGTTTTTTTAATTCAGTCACATTAAAAATTATCGTAGAATCCACGATACAATTCCGTAAAGCCAAATTTAGCGTTTTTAGTCATTGCTTTTAACCAAATGAGACACAAATTTTAATTTCGATGGATTTAACAGGGTAAAGTTATAAATAAAATTATAAATGCCCTCATTAGGTTTTGATTTGATAGGATAAAATTAATATGATTTTCCAATAATGGTTTTAATTCTTTTCATTTAGCGTATTTCCTTTTCCTGAAAACCTGTCTAATCCAGCCTATAAGCACAACTACCAATACAGGAATCACAATATTGATTAACTGCCACATGGATTTCTGCTGTTTAATTTTAACTTTATTTAATGGTCTAATCTCAAAACTTTTGGTCTTACTAGCGATTATGCCTGTTGGGGCCACCATATAATTAACTGTGTTTTGTAAAAAAGTTCTGTTTGCAGTGTTACTTTCGGAAAAGGGATTGACACCAAGTGGAAGCGGTTGTTCTTCCTGGGGCTGTATCCAACTTTTTATCACATCTGCATCTCCGGAAACAAGAATTCTCCCTCCTTTGCTTTCTGGTAAAAACTTATTTTTATCAAATTCTTCCGGTACAAAACGATTTTTGAAGAATGAAGTGAATTGTCCTTCTAGTAAATATGCCAATGGAAGACTTCCACTATTGAAGGATTTGACATCAGGTTCGATTGCCATGTCTACAAAAGCTACACGAACAGGAGCGCTTTGCCTTTTGCTATAATTGCTGGAGAAAATCAAAGGAGTCTTTTTTACAAGTTCTGCTTTTACTGTATCAATCGTACTCACGAACCGAAACTGAACCACATCCAAGCCTTTGGTAATAGGGTGACTTGCCATTTTTCCTGCCTGCACATAAAATGGCCAAGGAAGTGGTACAATTTGAGGCTGGTTGCCAAACTCACCTGAAACCACCGGGAAATAACCGAAATTCAAATCCTGAACAAGATCTTTATTTATGCGTACACCATAGCGGAATAATAGATCATCCAGACCGGTATCTAAAGGCATAGACACTGTTCCCTTACCTCCTGCTTCTTCCATGTTTACCGCCATCTGATCAAGCATAAACAGAATATTACCTCCGTACATTAAAAATTGATCGAGCAGGTACTTTTCCCTCTCCCCATAAGCAGACTTGGGACCTGCCACAATCAACACCTCAAAAGTCAGTAGATCCTCCACACTTTTAGCTTGATCAAAAGGAACTTTATATACCTCAAAATCTTCATTTAGCGCCTCCACCATTCCATACCCCTCATCCTCAACCATTTCACCTTGCCCAATAACTATTCCAATGGCACGCTTGTCTCTGGTGTACAAACGTTTAATCGCTTGGCTGATTTCGAATTCAAGGTTTTCAATAGAGAGATTAAGGGTTTCTTCAGGCCCCATTCCAAGTTCCCCTTTCAGCAATAGCACACCCGTTTCTTTAGATGCAGAACGAAGAACAATCCCTGGAAATATAAGTTGAGTAGACTGGGTGCCATTTTGGTTGCTATGCAAATTGGTAGGGTTAATTCCATAATCTGAAATTTTTAAAATATAGGCCTCACTTTTCTCTGCGACCATTTGCAATGGATCCAAATAGTTGATTGATATATCTTCTCTACTATAAGAGCGAAAAGTCTTCAATGTCTGCTCTATATTTCTCTGGAAGCGTTTCATCCCAGGAGGAAGATCATCCCCAACCAATAAAATATCTATTTCCAATGGTCCGTCCATCTCCTCCAGTACGTCCAGAGTAGCCTGCCCTATACTGTATTTACCCTCCTCAGTCATGTCCAACCTGAAAGACCACCATCTTTCCAGATTAGCAACTGAAAACCATATCAGCATTAAAGCGGTTGCCCCATACAAAAGGGACTTGTAATTTCTATTCATCCCTATTGATCAAAACCCAAGAACACACCAAAAAGGTAAGTATCATTCCCAAAAAGTAATAAATATTTTCGGAGACAATAACACCTCGCCCCATTTGTTCATAATGAAAATCGGTACCCAAACCTTCCAACAAAACAGCCAAATCACCTGAAGTAAGCGATGCCATCGCTCCTATCCCACCATACAACAAGAAGGAAATGAACACTGCTATTACGAAAGAAACGATCTGATTGGAAGTAATGCAGGAACTAAAAAGCCCAACAGATGCAAATAGTGCGCCTACCAAAAACAAACCAATATAGGCACCAAAGAACCCAGCACTGTCAATATTCCCTATAGTATCTCCAAGTTGGACGATACTGAAATAATAAATCAATGTTGGGATTAAAGAGAAAAATAAAAGCGCCAAGGCAGCAAAGTACTTGGCGATAACTATCTGAGAACTGTTTAATGGGGAAGTTTTAAGCAGCTCCCAAGTACCCGTTTTTCTTTCCTCAGCAACCATCCTCATGGTAATGGCTGGCAGTAAGAAAATGAAAACAAAGGGGGTATAACTAAACAAGGGTTCAAGATCTGCATAACCATATTCCAGCACACTTGTGCCTGGAAACACCCACACTATCAAACCCAATGAAATTAAAAATACAGAGGTAATCAGGTAGGCTGAAAGGTTACTAAAAAAAGCATTGACTTCCTTTATAAACAGGCTCCACATCTCTCTAACTTTTGGTTAAGCTATGAAAGACAGATTCCAAGTTTATTTCTTCCTGGCTAATACTCACCAAGTTCAGGTTATGTTTTTGTATCATCTCGAAAAGCTCAATTCTTAATTTCTTAGGATCCTTGCAAGTTAGGGCCAGCAAGCCTGGCCTTTTTCTATCCAGGGCACTAAAAGAAAGCCCTGTTAACCAATTGTCCGTTATGGTTTCCTCTGTTTCCAGTAAAACTATGGATTTTCCAGCACTGGCTTTCAGGTTTTGAAGTGAATCTTGCGCCACCAGTTTGCCTTTGTTGATAATGACTACCTTATCACATAGGATTTCAACCTCCTGCATAATATGGGTACTTAAAATAAGCGTTTTGTTTTTGCTAATTTCTTTAATTAGATGCCTGATTTCTACCAATTGGTTGGGATCCAAACCGGTAGTTGGCTCATCTAAAATAATTATTTCAGGATCATGTACCAGACTCTTTGCCAAGCCAACCCTTTGTTTGTAACCTTTAGACAAGTTACCTATTCTTTTGTGCAGCTCATGACTGAGCCCACACTGCTCCATCACAATCTTCACCCTTTCATTGCGAACATTTCTCTTCATCTGATAAAGTCCACCTATAAAGGATAAAAATTCGGGGATGTACATTTCCTCATACAAAGGATTATGTTCAGGCAAATACCCTATCAATTTGCTAATTATTCGGGAATGCTTTTTTACCGAAATGCCGTTGACCAATGCTTCACCGGAGTCAGCCTGAAGAAAACCTGTAATGATTTTCATAGTGGTAGACTTACCAGCACCATTTGGTCCTAAAAAACCCAACACCTGTCCAGGATTCGCTTGAAAACTAACATTATCGAGAACCAATTGGTCCCCAAAACTTTTTGAAAGTTGTTGAATTTCTATGGACATAATTCAAATGCTAATCAACCTAGCAAAGGCATTAACACTTTTAATAAGGAGCTATTGTTTGTAATTCTAACGTCGTTTCTCCCTTATTCTTATAAAAGGAACGCTCAAATAAAAGATAAAATTATAACCGAACTATGCAGTAGCCATCCTTAATTAACAGGAATCCAATTGCATAGTTCGGATTAAAACTTAGGGTTCTAAGGCTTTTACTCCTGGCAATACTTTACCTTCCATCAGTTCAAGCAAAGCGCCACCACCTGTAGACACAAAAGACACTTTTTCACCATAGCCAAACTTATTAACTGCTGCTGCGGAATCACCACCGCCAATAAGCGTAAAGGAACCATTTTCAGTAGCCGCAACAACTGCTTCGGCAATTGCCTTTGTACCTTTTTCAAAGCTACTCATTTCAAAAACTCCCATTGGGCCATTCCAAAGAATAGTCTTAGAGTCTTTAATAATGTTGGCAAATTTAGCTTGTGTTTCAGGCCCAATATCTAATCCCATCCAACCGTCAGGAATTTGTCCTTTTTTAGCTGTGCTTTGCTCAGCGTCATTGGCAAAGTCAGTAGATATAACAGTGTCATCCGGCAAGATTAGATTTACATTTTTTTGCTTGGCTTTTTCTAAAAGCTCCAGCGCAAGGGCCATTTTATCTTCTTCCAACAAAGAATCTCCAATGGTTCCTCCCTGGGCTTTAGCAAAAGTATAAGACATACCTCCACCAATGATTAAATTGTCAACCTTGTCAAGTAATTTATCGATAAGTAGGATCTTGTCCGAAATCTTAGCTCCACCCATGATGGCAGTGAAAGGTCTTTCAGGTGCTCCTAATACTTTTTCGGCGTTTTCTAATTCAGCTTGCATTAAATAACCTGCCACTTTATCGTTAAAAAACTCAGCTACAATCGCTGTAGAAGCATGGGCCCTATGGGCAGTTCCAAATGCATCATTCACATAAATATCACCAAGACTGGCCAATTTACCTGCAAAATCCTTGTCTCCTTTTTCTTCTTCTTTATGGAAACGTAAGTTTTCCAAAAGCAAAACCTCTCCAGCATTCAGGCTAGTGGCTAATTGAGTAGCCTCATTACCAATGCAGTCCTTAGCAAATTTTACAGACAAGCCTAGTTCCTTATTCAACTCGGTAACGATATGTCTTAAAGAAAATTTATCTTCTGGTCCGGATTTTGGCCTTCCAAGATGGGACATTAAAATAACCGATCCACCATCTTTAAGGATTTTCTTGATCGTTGGCAAAGCTGCAGCGATTCTAGTGTTGTCTGTGACGGTATATTGATCATCAAGAGGAACATTAAAATCCACTCTTACAAGTGCTTTTTTACCACTAAAATCAACATTATCAACTGTTTTAATTCGATTGTTCATGCGTTATAGGTTTAATATTATCTTCAAAAATAAACATTTTATTTGGCAGCAGCCCGCCTTAACCGGTCATTTATCGCTTTCCCTAAGTGTATTTCGGGCAATTCTTCAGCTAGAATCAAGCTTGTATCTGTTTCGTCAAGGCGACGCATTGCAGAAAACAAATTCCTGGCTGCCTCATCAAAATCTCCAGAACTACTTAATGCCACTTGATTGGACGCTGGGACATCGGAAAAGGAACGTTTAAAGGAAAGAATTGCAAAATCTCCCTTTTCAGACTGATGCTGTAGCATTAGCTCATCAAGATCACCTAAAATCATGCGTTTTCTTGGCGCATAGTGACTTTTTAGCATACCGGGAGATTGTGGATTACTGCTTGATTGAGGTAAAATAAGCACCTTACCTACAATTTCTTCAATGGCACCCACTGAAATTCCGCCAAGACGGTAAATGATAACCTGTCCCTCCTCCATACCTACAATGGTACTTTCAAGACCGACTTCACAATGACCTCCATCCAAAATATAGGCCAGCTTATCTCCAAGGTGATCCTGAACATGGCTTGCACTAGTCGGGCTAATATAACCAAAAGGGTTTGCACTTGGAGCAGCCAAAGGAAAGTCTAAGCGCTCTAATAAGCTTAAGGTAAGGGCATGATTAGGCACCCTAACCCCTACTTTCCCCAACCCGCTAGTCACCAAGTCAGGAATTATACTTTTCTTGGTCAGCAATAAAGTAAGGGGTCCTGGCCAAAAAGCTTCAGCCAAAGCTTTAAGCTCCTCTGGAATAGATTCCACATAATTATACACCTGATCTATTCCGGCCACATGTACAATTAAAGGATCAAATCTAGGTCTGTTTTTAGACTTAAAAATTTGTACAACGGCTTTTTCATCAAGGGCATTGCCTGCCAGACCGTAAACCGTTTCGGTAGGAATGGCTACGAGTTCTCCCGATGCCAATAAAGCTGCCGATTTTTCAATGTCTTTTCCAATCTCAGCCATTATTCTTTACAGAATTCGTCTAACCAATCTTTAGCCTGAGTATAACCTAGGGTAAAGGCTGTCTGCAAATGCTCACAACCTTCCTCTTTTTTACCCAAAGCGCTCATCTCAGTCACTCCCAATAAATAAAATGCAGCTCCATTTCTAGTATCAATCTTCGTCAACTCTTCAAGTGTAGCAATGGCATTCAGAGGATCGTTATTCCCCAGAAGTGCTTTGGCTTTATTGAACAATACCTGTGGTTGCTGAGGATCAGCATGCAAGGCTTTGTCGAAGTCTATCAGGGCATCATCGTACATCTCTAGGCCCAAAAGTGCCAATCCACGATTGTAATAAATATCCACCTGATTAAAATCAAGACCGTTGGCCCTGTTATAATCAATCAAAGCATTTTTATACTCCTCTTTTTCCATGTATACATTCCCTCTATTAAAAAAGGGCTTGTAATTATTTTCATCCAATTCAATCGAGCGGGAAAAGGATGTTATTGCATCGTCCCATTTACCCGTTTGGAAGAAGATCACACCTCTGGCATTCCATGCAGGAGCATGTGTCGTATCGTTTTCAACCAATCTATTTAGGTGCTCAATTGCGGTATCAAAATCCTGTTTTTCCAAGGCTCCAATGCCAGCTTCGAATAATTCCTCAGAAGTTGGTTGACAGGAAACAAGAAGAAATAGGGCTATGATGCTACTCCATATATTTTTATGCATTACACTTTTTTTTGCAAAGATAAGGATTCCTTAGGGCACAATCCACAAAAGGTTAGAACAAAAAGCTAGGACATGATTAGATCCTATAGCAGGATTTCAGATTTACTGGTTTTTTCTAGCATTCTCAATATCGAGTCGTTAAACCCAACCAATTCGGCCGTCATGTCAAAACCTATCCAAGCGAGGTCTTTACTTTCTGGACTAATTACAAGTGGTTCATCCATTTCAGCCTCAATAAGAAATCTAACATCATAATGAAAATGCCTTTCCTCTTTATTGTTTTCAGGAATCACATGTCGATCAAGATCAAAAATTGACTTGTCTACCAGTTGAATAGAATGCAAGCCACTTTCCTCTTTTGCTTCTTTGAGAGCCACCTCCACCAGGTTCTCATCTCCATCTGCATGCCCTCCCAATTGAAGCCATCGTTGAAGTTTCCTATGTAGTGTTAACAAGGTATGGGTACGCCTTTTATTGACTATCCAGGCAGAGGCAGTAAAATGCCCCTTTTTCCTTTCTCTTTTAAATGCGTCTGGGTCGTTTAAAAGATCCAGAAAAGCAGGCACCATGGCTTTTTCCTCCTCAAAAGGTGTCCTGTAATTTTCAATCAAGCACTTTAGATTTTCTCTGTCCATATACTAATTTGCTTTGAATAACTTATCCATAAACTGGTCAAAAGGTTTGGCATCGTGGTATTGCCTATCGGAATACAAGGTCACCAAAACTTTCAGGTAGTTGGGTTTATTGTCAAGGTAAATTTTTTCTATACTTACATTACCATAGCGTTGATCTATTTTATCCGAACTGGTATCCAAGGAAACCAAAGGCTTATAATACAGCTTTTCAGTAGTACGCACCTGCTCATTGACCTCGTCAATTTTTCGATCCATACTTACCATCCTGTACCCCAAACCCAATGTTCTCAAACCAAGACCGAAAAACAATTTAGGGAAATTTTCAGGATTGAATGGTGAATCGTAACTAACTGCAAAACCATTGGCATAAGAAGTATGAAATAGGTGAACTTCTGGCTCCTTTACAATCCCGGCTTTTTTCAAATGGTAATTGTCATAAACCATTTTCAGCACCTGCTCACCTTCTTCCGCCGCCAACCAGGAGATTACTTCCTGCTCCTCATTTTCAGAGCGAGTAAAATTCTCCCTAATAACTGCCCGATTGGCATTACCAGTAAATAGTTTACCTATTAAGTCTTCAATAAATTTCATTTCTTTTTGATTTTACCATTTTTTTCGGTGGAAATCAACCCCTCATCCTCCAATTCTCTAATCAAACCTACAGAAAATTCATCTAAATTTTCTCCGATCTCAGAAAACAATTCCTTTAGTGAAAACGCCTCTCCTGCTGCTAAAGTTTTAAGTATTTTATCAATCAATTTTTTTCTGACAATTGCCTTATTATTTTCTTTTTTATTTTGAACACAATTGTCACAAATACCACAGGAAAAATCCCCTTTCTCTCCAAAATAGTTTACAATCTGTAGCGTACGACAAATTTTATTGTTTTTAGCATATTCTATGATTTTCTGGGCTTTCTCTATAGCCTGAGCTCTTCTTTCCCCTATTCGCTTTTTGTTTAAAGGCAAAGATCCCGCGTCAAGCCTTGGTGTAATAAAGGTTATTTGAGGCTGATCTTTTTTTCCGGAAAAATCCACCAAACCAAGCTCATCCATTTTTTTCAACATCCCAACCACCTCTTTCTCGGTAGTATTCAACAATTGGGCTATTTTGCTTTCTTTGATTCGGATATAATTAACAAACAATTCTCCACCATATAACCTCAACAAAAGCTTTATCAAAGGGTCCAACTTTGCATAAGCAATCTGCGCCTCATACAACTTGCTTTGGGAGACCAGAAAATGCAAGGTTGAGGGAAGGAACACACTTTCTGAAAAAAGCAAAAAGGCTTCTTCTTGAAGAACTTTTATGGCATTGTATGTAAGAGGAACATCCAAATTATAGGCTCGGGTAAAATCCAGAAAATCAAAGTCAAAACTTGTCATTTGAGCACTACCTACAGCCAACCTGTAGTAATTTGCCAGGCATTGATACACTCTTTTTAGCAAATCCTCAGGAGGGTATGCAATATCTGCCATTTCGGCCAAAGAGATGCAGTCCATTTCCCGAACCAGAAGAACAGCAAATGCCTTTATCCCATCTCTTCCTGCCCTTCCTGCTTCTTGGTAATAGTTTTCCAGGTTTTCAGGGAGATCCAAATGAATAACCAGACGTACATTCGCCTTATCTATCCCCATACCAAAGGCATTGGTGGCCACCATGACGCGTACTTCTCCCTTGATCCAGTTGATTTGCCTTTCATTTCTAATCCCCTGATTCAAACCAGCATGGTAATAGGTTGCAGAAATCCCAAGCTGCTGTAAGTGCTGAGCAGTTTCCTTGGTCCCTTTCCTGCTTCTTGTATAGATAATGGCAGTGCCGGGCACCTTTTGAAGAATTTCTACTGCTTTCTCCAATTTATTTTCCGCCCAACGAACGGAGTAAGACAAATTATCTCTCTTGAAAGATTTGACGAAAATAGATGGCTCTTTAAGCGCTAATTTGTCAATGATGTCCTCCCTTACCTTCAGGGTAGCCGATGCAGTAAGCGCGACCATCGGTACTTTTGGAACTAAAGCCCTAATATCGACTATTTCCAGATAGGAAGGTCTAAAATCATAACCCCATTGAGAGATACAGTGAGCTTCATCCACCGCGATGAGGTTTACATTCATTTTTTTAAATCGCTCTATGAAAAGCTCCGTTTTAAGCCTTTCCGGAGACACGTATAGAAACTTATAGTCACCGTATATGCAATTGTCTAAAAGGGTGTCAATTTCTCTCTTATGCAAACCTGAATGGATAGCCATGGCTTTAATCCCCCTACTCTTCAATTGATCTACTTGATCTTTCATTAGGGCAATTAGAGGACTTATCACGAGACACAATCCTTCTTGCATCAATGCAGGTACTTGAAAACAAATTGATTTTCCTCCACCTGTAGGCAACAACACCAAGGCATCTTTCCCTTCTGCTATGGCAGCAACTATCTCCCTCTGAAGCGGTCGGAAATCCTGGTACCCAAAATATTTTTTCAGGATGGCTAATGCTGAAGTATCTACCTTATCCATATTGTGGCTATAAGTCCTTTGGCATGTAAATAATTTTTATCCAAATTACGCTTCATCAATCCCAATCACAAGGAGGAACCCTTATTGTTGAAAGTTATTTTAATGGCTCCCTCAGAAAAAAGATCTTTTTGATCGTATTCATCATGACTCCTCCATTTTCCATTTTTCCAGAAATATAATTGTCCATGGCTCAAATCTTTTGGTTGAAATGTATCTTTATCCAGACAAAGGGTATTTCCACCTGGTAAGGCAACTATATAATTATCAGCTTCTTTCAGCATAGCAAGTTTACTTACAGGCATACCCATTTTCTTAATTCTGTGGGGAATCACATTGTACTTTATTTCAGTCGAGTCTGCTTCCCAATTTATTGAATACAGTTGACCATTGTAAAGATAGTCCAAAACCGCTCCATTCTTGAGATCATATATCACCACTTGGTCGTTTGAAACCCTATCAATCGTCAAATAAAGCCTAAATCCCCCCAGCACAAAAACCAAACAAAGCACGGTTAGCACTTGGGTTTTTCTCCTACCCTCTATCCAATGAAAAAGAAAAAAAAGTATGCTCCATAACAGTAACATTTCGGTTAAAGACATGTACAACCTATCCATTTTGGCAAAAGGGAGCCCTTGCAACCCGAAAATCCCATAATTAAGTAACCGAATTGCCATCTCCATCAACCAGCCTAAGACAGAAGCCACGAAAGGTATGCTTGAAAAGATTAGAAAGGGAACGCCCAACGACATGATAATAAAGGCTGAAGGTATGGCCAAAAGGTTGGTAAAGATAAAATAGGTAGGAAATACATGAAAATAATAAATAGCAAGAGGAAAGGTAGTCAACTGGGCAGCAAGGCTTACACTTGTAATGTCCCAAAGATACCTCTGCCATTTCTTTCCAGGATGCCATAGTTTCCTTATCAATGGTTGAAACAATAGAATTCCCAGCAAGGCAACATAACTCAATTGAAACCCTACGGCATAAATCAAAAAGGGATCGTAAACCAACAATACCAATGCAGAAAGTGCCAGAGGATTAAATATAGAGGGGTTTCGGGAGTTCATTTGGGCCAAACAAATAAAGGTGAACATGGTAGCAGACCTAAGTACTGAAGGAGAAAGCCCGGTAAGAATTGCATAAAACCAAATGATCACCACAATGACAGCCAAATAGAGCGCTCTTTTTAGTCCTTTTTTCTTCCCTGGCTTGAACATTAAAAAAAAGAAACCATAGATAATCCCAACATGCAATCCCGAAACAGCTAATATATGCATGGCTCCAGCCGTAGCATAAGCTTCTCTCAAATTGTCATCCAAGTCTTGCTTTTGCCCTATTAATAAGGCCGTAGCAATTTGAACAGCGTAAGGATCTTTAATGTAGGACACTACTTTATCCCCTAGGTATTGTCGCCAAGCAATGACCCTTGAGGACCATGAAGCCTTTTCAGGCACTGATAACACCTTGAAACTTGTCCCTATAAATTGACTGAAATAAACGTCTTTCCTTGCCATGTAAGCAGAATAATCAAACATGGAAGGATTGGAGGGAGCAGTAATTATTTGTGGTTGGCCACTTACCAATAAGGTAGTCTCAGGAAGCAATGGTTCTGGAGATTGGTGGTAAATTTGAATTTTCCCACTTGCAGGATGCCAACCATCGCTTGTTTCTACTGCATAAACTACAAGCATATTCCCAAAACTATTAGGTTTGACTTGATCCGCCTCCTGCACCTCTGCAATGTAATTTTTCACCTCAGGAAAGTGAATCAGATGCTCCTGCATCAAATCCACATCTTTGGTTGAAGCCACAAACATCCCTAAAAAAATCAAACACAAATAGGCAAGAATAGGTAGGGAAATTTGAAAATAAAGCTTTCTTTCAGGTTTATAGGCAAAGGTTAGTACAAGGTAAGCCCCAAAAAAAAGCGACAAACCTGGTAGTAAATAAGGCCCTAAAAACTCCCGAGTTTGGGGATACAATAGAACTCCACAAATAAAAAAAACAGTATACCTAATAAAAGGAAATTCATTGAATTTCATGATTTGAAAAGAAAATTGGCAAAAATCTACCGCAAACATTACCCTCTGAACAAACCATTCAGAAGCCCTGCCTATCTACATGACTGTAGACAAAGCCCGCTTAAGCATCAACCCGAGAGGCATGACAAAACAAAAAGCATGAACAAAGCCCTCTGGGCAGCAAATTATAACGGTGAAATTTCACTGTTATAAACGATAAAAGTGACATTAAACGATTGCGCCTGTCACTTATTCTTTCCCAGGACCATTACACAAACTAATGTTCCAGGGAAGAATTTAACCAACTTTAATCTTAAAATCAATAAAATAAAAATAAACCCAAGTATTTCAGCACTGTAAATCAGTCAATTAAAACCTGAACCCTACAGAAAACCCGGCATTGAATTCTACTGGATCGAAACGATCGGAAACTTCACTGTTGAAACCTCTTGCAATGCTAACATAAGGCCCCAAAGCAAATTTGTCGTTATGCACCCACTTGTAACCTCCACCAAATCCAATAATAAAGCTATTGAGTGAAGTTTCTACAATATCATTGTTATCAAATTTTTCAGTAAAGGATCCTCCTCTGTATTTCAAAAAAGGGAACACATAAATCCCTGACGGATTAGATTCAGTTACAAAATAATAATTGTAAGCCAGGGTAACACTAGTTGATTTAAAATCTTGTCCTTCACCACTGTCTGACACATAGGCAAATCGATCCATAAAGGTCATTCCAAAACCAATGGATTGGTTGCGATCCAAGAAATGCTCATAACCCAATTCCAACGAGCCAATAAAAATAGTATTAAAAATATTCAATTTGATTTCATTTCCCGGAAGTTGGGGATCATCAAAGGACTGTGCATTTGCCTGAAAACTACCTGAAATCACAACCACTATCAATACCAACGCACCTATAAAATTTCTCATAAAAAACTGTTAGCCTTAACGTAAATACTTCTGTTTAAAATTTTTATCCTGGCATGTACTGCATCAGGTAATGATCGATATTGCATTCCACAAAAAGGTCACCCTTTTTCACAAATCCAAATTTTTCATACAAACCTGAGGCGGTCACTTGACCATGCAAATATATCGTTTTATTCTTACTTAACGGATTGGCCATGACATCATCAAGGACTGCTTTTACCAACATTCCCCCAACACCATGCCCTCTATATTCCTTTAATACGGCAAACCTTTCAAGTTTAACGCCATTTTCTGTAAAGCGCCACCTAGCTGTTCCTACAGCCAAATCACCATCTTGCACTATGAAATGGATGGCTGCATTTTCATGCTCGTCAAACTCTTCGTCGGCTTCTACTTTTTGTTCTTTGACAAACACAAGATTCCTGACTTGAAAAGCTTTCTCCAATAAGTGCTTATCTGTAATTTTTCTAACTGCTAAATTCATTTGGTTGGATGGGCTTCAACTTCATTTTTCTCGTAAGCTTCTATTATAGACTTCACAAGTTTATGCCTTACCACATCGCTTCCAGAAAGCTTCACCACACCAATCCCCTTGACACCTTTGAGAATCCGTAGCGACTCACTAAGGCCGGATTTTTGACGGGAAGGAAGATCTACCTGAGATTGATCACCAGTGATGATTACTTTTGAGTTAGGCCCCATTCGAGTCAGAAACATTTTGATTTGTTCAGACGTAGTGTTCTGGGCTTCATCCAACAAGACAAAGGCATCATGCAAGGTTCTTCCTCTCATATAAGCCAAAGGTGCTATTTCAATCACCCTATTTTCCTGATAAAACCTTAATTTTTCAGTAGGTACCATATCCCCCAAAGCATCATATATAGGTCTCAAGTAAGGATCCAGTTTTTCCTGCAAATCACCAGGTAAAAAACCTAAGTTTTCACCAGCCTCTACTGCAGGTCTGGTAATTATTATTCTTTTTACTTCCCTGTTTTTAAGTGCCCTAACAGCAAGCGCTACAGCAATGTATGTTTTCCCCGTACCTGCGGGACCTAAAGCAAAGACAAGGTCATTTTTAAATGAGGAGTCTACAAGTTTTTTCTGATTGGGTGATTTTGGCCTGACGATCACTCCCTTATTCCCGTAAAGAATAATGGAATTGTTGCTCTCAGCCTTCACCTTTGTCGTACCTTCCAACTCAATGTACTCTTTCACATTCTCCGGAGTCATCTGACCGTACCGGTTAAAATGCTCAAGAAGCATATTTAAGATATCATTAATTTTCAGAATCTCTGGTGCTTGTCCTTTGATTCTTATTTCATTGCCTCTGGAAACAATTTTGCTTTGCGGAAAGGCCGCAGAAATCTGCCTGATATTTTCGTTCTCCGATCCTAGGAAGTCTAGGAGGGAAATATTTTCCAATGTTATGACTTTTTCTACCAATATATTTTCTTCTGTTTAGCTAATTCTAAAAACAAATTAAAAATACCTATTTTTGTGCATCCTTAACGCAAAAGTACGAATTTTTAATTGACTTACTTATATGGCTTTGGTAACATTCATTTCGGATTTTGGAAACTCAGACTACTATGTACCAGTAGTCAAAGCCAAAATGCTGTCCATCAATCCCCAATTGTCTATTGTAGACATTAGCCATGATATTGCCCTATATGATATTGCCCATGCTGCTTTTTTACTACGCTCTACCTTTAACGATTTCCCAAAGGGAACTGTTCATTTGGTAGCCTTAAATACCACAAGCAGCATTACCGACGGCTATATAGGAATAAAATTAAACGAACATATTTTCATAGGTCCAAACAATGGTGTATTGAGTATGCTTGCGGACCATGATCCAGGAATAATTGTTAAATTTTCTGACATACATATTAAAAACAGTTCCTTCCCTGCGAAGGACATTCTGGCTCCAATAGCAGCTAAGGTAGCTAGTGGGGCAGCCATACATGATTTTGGAGGTCCACTGCAGAGCATAAAAAAAATGATGGGCCGGCACTTCAAAGCGAGCAAGAAGCAAATTGTAGGTTATGTACTTCGGGTAGACATCTATGGCAATTTGATCACCAATATCCCTAAGGACGTTTTTGATAAATTAAATCCAGGTAAATTTGAGATTGTCTTTGGAAGAGAGTCTGTACATCAACTTCAAACCAATTACGATGAGGTAGAGCCAGGAGATTGCTGGGCCTTCTTCAATAGTCTAGGCTTATTAGAAATCGGGATCAACCATGGTCATGGGGCAGATTTATTAGGCATGAGGTATGACAGTCCTATTTTGGTTAATTTTGAAGTTTAATTTTTTATTTGCCAATTAATTAATCAACTAATAGTCAGAAAGAAGGCCTGACAGGCTATAAAAAAATAAAAAAAAGAGGCCTTCAAGCAGATAAAATATTTGTTTGTAAAAAATTCTTTGCACATATTTGCATCCCATTCAGCAAGGAATGGGAATTACCACAATTGCCCAGGTGGCGGAACTGGTAGACGCGTTGGTCTCAAACACCAATGCCTTCGGGCGTGCCGGTTCGATTCCGGCCCTGGGTACACAAAACCCCTTCAGATGTGAATTTGGAGGGGTTTTTGCGTTTTATGTTTTTGCGTTTTATAAAGTAGACTGTTTTTGATTTCTTGCTTTCAAAGGAAATAACAGAATTGGGGTAAAATAAAGTTTTCCTTCAATAAAATTCTATTATTCTCTTTTTTGGTGAATGACAAAAACTAAAACATACGATTCACAAGCCGATACATACATGTATAATTGAAAGACAAACCTTACACCTTCTATAAACTACTGATTTTCGGTTGGTTATTATTTCAGCTATTTTTTTCTTTTAGACTTATCGAAGTAAACCCCATCCGTTTCCATATCAGAAATACTACGTTTTATAACTTTTTTAAGCTCCTTTCTGTCCTTTTCTGGGATTTTATCTTCCTCAAATAGAGCACTCAATGCATTGAATAAAGCAGCTCTACTTGGACCTGTTGCCTTTTCATATTCCCAAGACTCTTCTTCCATTCGAATAAATTCTTGTACTGAAGAAATAATAAATACCACAAATGATACTCCCACCACTATTGTCAAAATAATTACATCTAAATTTCCCATATTACCTTTTCATTTTAAATAAAATCAAAAAGCCAAGTATGGTCGGGCACCACAATCCTATGAAAATGGCTTTTAGTGGCTCATTTTCTATAAGAAAATAATATTCTGATACTCCGATCAAAATGACTACCAATACGATTAGTACGATTTCGGATTTTTTAAACTTTTTCATGAATTTTATTATTGCTTAACACTTGTATTACAATCATGCTTAGGTCGAGGGCAGGTTCAAAAAACTTACTCCCAAATTTATCCCTATACAGAAAGGGTTGCTTGAATGATTTAAACAACTGAAAATGAATAAAGTTTTTATTGTACCCGATTAACTGTCAATACCATCTCATTTGAAATTCATATAAACGGTAAATAATACTGTACCGAAATTTCATAATCAAACCTGATAACCAATGAGGTTATCATATAGCATCTAGGATGATCTATTAATTAACAGCATAAAATATATTGCCTATAGGTTACCCGATTGATCCTAGATGATTTCAGCTTTCTTGAGAAAAATCTTATGTGAGATTAAAAAATACCAATCTCGTATTGATAAAGGATAGGTTTGAGAAAGATTTTGTTTAAGGCAATGGTAAATGCATGGTTTATTAGGCCTTTACAAATAGGTTTTGATTTACACGACATGATAATTTTTACCCCCGAAAAAACCGAAGTTTTGTGATTTTCTTTCAATATTGCATGGGGAACGGATTACTTATCCATTAAATAAAAATGAAGCATGAAGCCATTAATTCAATTTTCACTTCTTTTATTATTAGTTGTAACATTGGGCTGCAATGGCCCTATCGGGATATCTTCTGAACAATTGGAAAGTTTTGAAACCAAGTTAACAGCTACAGATTTTTTCTGGCAAAGCAGGTATGGAAGCTATATTGATTTTCAGTTCAGGCCGGACGGAATCGTAAATGCCCTTATCAATGGAAAAGCGGACTCTAAGATCAGTGGAAAATGGTCTTTTGACAGTAGCAGTGGGGAATTACAAATTGCTTGGGAAGGCGGTAGACAATACGCTTCCATTGTAAAAAATATTGATGACAACTGGGGTAAAATTACTTTTGCATCGAAAATCCATGAATATGGAGACAAAACATTGACGAGGCTAAAACTCCTAGACGACAGGTTTAGTGAAAAAAAATAAATTTCTCTTTATGGGAGTCAAAGGCATAGCTCTTTGACTTCACATATAAAAAAAGAAGCCAAGTAAAATAAACCAGTTTCTCGGTTTTTCTTACTTGGCTTTCCATAATACGATTGTTGGTAAATCTACCTAAACTTATTCCCCAGCACTATCCTGTGCAGCAAAAACCCTTTTCAACAGGGCTGTAGTCCTTTCTGCAGGGTTTTCACGTATGGCTTTTTCTTCTTGGGCTACAAGTTGAAAAAGACCATTTATAGCCATCTGCGTAACATAAGCATTCAAATCCGGATCTAACTTCCTAGAGGTAGTCGGGAAGGAATTGTACCTACCTACCAGGTCTCCATAATACTTAGTAGCGCCCACCTGATTCAATGATTCCTGAACATGGGGTTGAAATAGGGCCGTTAATTTTTCTGTAGTGGTTCTTTGCAAGTATTGGGTTGCAGCATCATCCTGTCCTTTCAAAATATTCCACGCATCTGTAATGGTCATCTGCTTGATCGCCGCTATAAAGATAGGCTTTGCCTCTTTGGCTGCATTTTCTGCTCCCCTATTAATGGTCATAATCACCTTATCAACTTCAGACCCAAGACCAATATTCCTGAGAGTAGCCTCTACACGTCGCACATCTTCAGGCAATGCTATTCTTATCAAATCGTTCTTAAAAAATCCATCTGTAGTTGATGCCAAATCAACTCCTTCTGTCACCCCTTTTATCAAGGCTTCTTTAAGCCCATTCCCAACTTCATTTTCTGTAAGTGCCGATTCACTGGCTGCTGTCAAAAATTTATTAACTTCAGCAGCAGTACAACCAACCATCGAAAAAACTACTAGTACAAAAAGTACCTTTGATAAACGCTTCATTATTGTTTTTTAAATTGAAAATATCTTCAAGAGATCAGAAAATCAATTATTATGCCAGAAGTCCAACATTCCGAACTGACGTGACAGAACAGCTCATCATCAGTTGAATTTTAAGAAAAATTAATTAATGGTCAATCTGATTCCACTTAACCATTATCTCTTTTATCAGGGTTTCCTGACCTTTTATACTTAAATGACCATGATCTATATAGTTGGACACATCACCAGAAAAACCGGAAAAATCGGGCTTATTGAAATTATAATAACTGAACAATTTCTCTTTTTTCACTTTCGTCCCAGAGAGTATATCTTCCCAATAATCATCCATTTTATCTCTATGCTCAAGATAAATGGGATAAGGTACCGGATGATAATAAATGAAAGTTTTAATATGATGTTTATGAAGTAAAGTCAATAAGGTCTTGAAATCTTTTCTAAACCTACTACCGATTTCAAATTCATTGATTTTCACATTGTCCACTTCTTTAGCAATTCTTCCTGACACATCCTCCACTCTAAAAAGCGATTCAAAGGAATTGCTCCCATTTACTTGGTATTGATTTTTAGGGTATTTACTGGGCCAGAGATTAAGATTTCGAATAACTCCCAAACCATAAACCCTCAAAAGGTTTACTGACCCAAAAGCTTTCCAGTAGGTGTCAGGATTCATAAAACCTGTACCCTTAGCCCCAGTATCAGCTGTCACATAGGGATGAATACACACAATAGCTTCCTTAATAATGCCATTGTTCTCCAATATATTGCTCGCCAAGGACAACACATTATCCATCCTCGCTCCCATTAGGCTAAGATTGTAATAGTTTTTATCAGGGATGACTTGAGGGTTGAGGTTGGCGGAAAGGGAAGGACCAAGAATTATTCCTTCAAAATGTTTAGGGATATGATTGAAAGTCATCAAGTATTTTGAAAACCGCTCTTCTCCATAGACCCTTACTTTATCTTTATCCCTAAAATCAAATAGGCCAAAAACATCAAGAAAAACATTTAACGCACCAAATAGCAACACAATGCCAATGCAGGCAGAAAGTAATAAAAGAAAGTATTTTTTAAACTGTTTTTCCATTGGCCTAAAAGTCAAAATATAAAAAGTCATTTTTAACAATGGAGTTTAAGTAAATCACATTTAGCAAAAACAACAATACATTAAGTAGCAAATAAGTAAGGGTAGGTTTAAGCCTCCTACCCATTTCAATGGCATTTGGAACAAAAAGCAAGACCACTCCTGCTATCCATACTGGAAGGTCATAGTAGTTACTTACCAGATAAAACCCTTCCGTACCGGGCACTTTACTGAACATTTTATACAACATTTCTAGGGAGCTACTCCATGAATCAGCTCTAAAAAACACCCAAGTAATGTTTACAAACAAAAATGTTAACAAAAGAGCTGGGATCTTCGGTAAAGCCACCCCAAGTTTAGACCATTCCCTATGAATCACCAATGCTATACCATGCAAAAAACCCCAGAAGATAAATGTCCAGCCTGCACCGTGCCATACCCCTCCTAAGAGGAAGGTTGTCATTAGGTTAACACTTGTTCTGAAATTTCCTTTCTTATTCCCTCCTAAAGGGATATATACATAATCTCTGAGAAACCTACTTAATGTCATGTGCCAGTTTCTCCAAAACTCCTTAATGCTAAGTGATTTGTAGGGAGAATTAAAATTTTGTGGAAGTCTGATATTAAACAATAGCCCCAAGCCAATTGCCATGGCTGAATACCCACTAAAGTCAAAATAAAGCTGCATTGAATAGGCAAGAGAGGAGGCCCATGCTTCTCCTGAACCCAAAGTAGAAACGTTGGCATATCCTTTGTTAGCTATTTGAGCAAAACTATCAGCAATTACGATTTTCTTGGCCAAGCCCATCATGAAAATAAACAATCCCCGAGAGAGGTTGTCGTAATTCAATTTTGTCAGGAGGGGATTCCTGAACTGTCCCATCATTTCGGTGTGGTGCACTATGGGCCCGGCTATTAACTGTGGAAAAAAAGACACGAATAAACCGTAAGAAAACAGGTCTTTTTCTTTCTTGGTTCCTTTATAACTGTCTACCAGGTAAGCGATTTGTTGAAAAGTATAAAATGAGATCCCAAGGGGTAATACCAAATTGAGGTAACCTAAAGAGAGGTCAGGAACAAAGTTCAGGTTGTAAATTATAAAATCAGTGTATTTAAAAAATACTATACCAAGTAAATTGATGGTTATACCAAAAATCAACGTTTTCTTCTGTCCGGGATAGATTCTTTTTGAAATTAAATAATTGAATGCAATTGAAAAAAAGATCAAAAACAAATAAGCAGGATTCCACCAACCGTAAAAAAATAAGGAGCAAATTAGTAACCAAAGACCCGTGAAAGGTGACTTAAGCCTGGGTCCAAAGAAATAAAATACAAATAAAGTTATAGGTAAAAACCCTAAAAGAAATTCAAAAGAATTAAATAACATTTTATTTGAAGTTCAGCTAAAAAGTTACAAATAATTATAAATGTTGATTATTTCTGTGGCTTGTGAACAATCAGAAACTTCAACCTAAAGACGAAGTAGAATCAGGTACTTACAATTCGATTACATCGTAGTGATCACCTTAAATATTATTGCTCAACTATTAACTGACAGCCAAACAAACTTTTAACACAAGAAGTAAATCTAAGTAAATGCGCTCATTTGATGAAATATTATACCTGAAAAAATAAATTTTCAGTTTTACAACCTATTTCAATACAAATATAAACTATTTAACTATAAATTGTAATAAAGATACTTATGCAACTCTCCTTTCAAAAAGCCTTTTATGCGCTTGCTTTTGTCTTTCTGCTTTTATTTGCCATGGTTTTGGCAAAAAGTGTACTGATATCTTTATGTTTTGCCCTTTTGCTTTCCTTTATTCTTCACCCTTTACATAATATACTTATGCGCAAGGGTGTGCCTATTATTCTCGCTGCAATTCTGGTCCTCTTGACCTTCTTTCTGATAATTTTGGGTGTTTTCACCTTTTTCTCAGCAGAGATAATTTCACTCTCAGATGAATTAACAAATTTCGGAGATAAGTTGATGAATCTATTTTCTGATTCTATTGTCTATTTGAATGAAAACGTCAGCTTTTTAGGCAACCTAGAAAAAGATAAAGTCCTTTCTGATGCCAAAACCTGGGCCAAGGACGGCGCAACGGAAATTTTGGGCACTACTTTTAGTAGCACAACCAGTTTTTTCACCGGACTTTTCACTACAATTATTTATACCTTTTTATTCCTGATTTACAAAGAAGGACTTGTATCTGCCTTTAAACGTTTCGCCCCGGAAAATAAAAAATCAGAGTACCACCACATGCTTAAAAAAATCCAGTTGGTCGGTCAAAAATATCTATCTGGCATGCTGACACTAATCATTATACTTGGTTTTGCCAACAGTACAGGTCTTTGGATTATAGGTCTAGACAACCCTTTCCTATTTGGCTTTTTAGCAGCCTCTCTATCCATAATACCTTATGTAGGCACCACTCTTGGCGCAAGCATCCCGGTACTCTATGCCTTTATGTCTAAGGATGAATTATGGGTCCCCATAGCTGTGGCGATTATGTTTTGGCTTATTCAAGTAATTGAAAGTAACTTCTTAAGTCCAAAAGTGGTAGGAAATAGTGTTAATGTAAATGCCCTGGCCGCCATTTTAAGTTTAATTATAGGTGCTTCAGTATGGGGTGTAGCAGGAATGATACTGTTCCTGCCTTTTGCAGCCATGCTCAAGGTTGTTTGCGATCATTACGAACCACTACAACCACTAGGCATGCTATTGGGAGATGATCAATTCAATGATAAAAGTAGCAATTCACGCTCTTGGTTCTCAAAAATAAAGGACAAGTTTTAACCCGAAATATGCAGTAGACATTCTATTACGTGCTGAAATCGCTTTAAAATCAGCCACTTCGTTGCTGTTTTCAATTTCACCATAGCGGTGCTATGCTAAAATCTCCAAACAGTCTG
>NZ_JBSXOH010000074.1:0-6889 GCF_056859355.1 Cyclobacterium sp. L-R | reverse complement strand
TCGTGTTTTGGTTGGTATTTTGTACCTTCATAGCTATATGTTTAAGACAACATAATTTAACTAAAGTAGGCCGGTTTTCATAAGGAAAATCGGCTTATTTTGTCTCAAGAGGCCATTTTTTCCTTAACTTAATAGCATTGGAGGGGTTACTCGACCAGTTGGGTATGTATTTGTAGGGGTCTTCTTTGTACAGGTTTTGCACATCATATACATCATTCAGAATCAACCAGACTTAGCAGGTTATTTAGATTCCACAGGTTCAGAATCTTTATTTTTAATGGCATGGGAGGTCATCATTATATCTCTGACTTATAGTATTTTCCTGATGTATAATAAACGCTTGATGAATGATGTTAATGAGCAGGAGGAGAAATTTTCGAAAGCATTTCATAAAGCTCCCTTTATCATAATTTTATCTAAGCTTAAGGATGGGGAAATTTTTGAAGCTAACAAAAGTGTTCAATCAATTTCTGGTTTTCAACCTCATGAACTAATTGGTTTAAAAGCAATTGATTTGAATATTTGGAATCAAGATGATGACCGATTCAAATTCACTTCAGATTTAAAGTCAAAAGGTATCATAATCGAAGAAGAATATTTGTTTCGCAAAAAATCAGGGGAATTATTTCACGGGCTTATCTCTGCAGAAATCATCGAAATTAATAATGTGAAATGTGTTATTTCTGTAATAAATGACATTACGAATAGAAAGCAAGCAGAGTTCAATCTCCGAAATAGTGAAGCTTCGTTAAGAGAATTAAATTCAACAAAAGATAAGTTTTTCTCAATTATTGCACATGACTTAAAAAGTCCATTTAATGGCATTATAGGTTTAAGTGAGATACTAAGTGAGCAAGTTAAAGAGAAAGATTATGAAGGGATTGATACTTATGCTGGCATTATTAATTCCTCTTCGAAACATGCCATGGAATTATTATCAAACTTGATGGAGTGGTCAAGGTCACAAACTGGCCGAATTGAATTCAATCCAGAAAAGGTAGATCTTGTAAATATGATTCAAAGGATCATGGAGTTGCTGAAAAATTCTTCAGAGGAAAAAGCAATAGGGGTAAGCTTGAATGCTCCACTAAGGCTTGATCTATACGCCGATAAAGCTATGATAGAAACAGTATTGCGAAATCTTATATCCAATGCTATAAAATTTACTCCTTATAATGGGAAAGTAATTATTTCAGTTGAAGAAAAAGTTAATGAATACCTTTTGTCTGTTACCGACAGTGGTGTTGGTATTGATAAAGGAAATTTCGAGAAATTATTTCGAATTGACAGGTCTTATTCTACTTTGGGAACCAATAATGAAAAAGGTACTGGTTTGGGACTCATTCTATGTAAAGAATTTGTCGAAAAGCACAATGGGAAAGTAGGCTTGGAAAGTGAGCTTGGTGTTGGAAGTAGGTTTTATTTCACTTTGCCCAAACAATAATAAACCCGGATTATGTAATAGAATTTCTCCGTCCTGACCAAGGTCAGGGGTGAGGCCTGTCCCGTGTTTACGGGAAGTGTTGCAATCGCAAGAAAATCAGTCTGTTTGGAGATTTTAGCATAGCACCGCTATGGTGAAATTGAAAACAGCAACGTAGTGGCTGATTTTAAAGCGATTTCAGCACGTAATAGAATGTCTATTGCATATTTCGGGATAAAGTTAATCTAGAATACATAATTACCAATTATTAGCATGTATGAAAAGATTTTGCACATGCTAACAAATTAGTTTTCACTGCTTTAGGATTGATTTAAATGATACCCTAGTCTTCTGATAGCCGGACTTTTAGGCTGCCCTTACCATTCTCCAGAGTCCAGGCAGGTATTCGGATTTCTATTCGCTTTAGATTTTCCATGGTCTTGTCAATTTCCAATGGAGGTGGATCAAGAGAAATAACTGATAAATTGTATTTATCAGTATTTAGAATTCGGATATGTAGCGTTTTACCATCTTGCTTTAAAACTGCACCATTTTTCTCCAAACTAACCTCCGCTTGTGTCATCAAACCCCAGGTGATACTTTTGGTATTTTCATTGGTCTCGAAAGTGTCCTCAATGAGTAGGGATCGCTTCGAGTCTTTTGTGAATTTCCGCTGTACAGCTTTTGTATTGTCAAAGTACAAGTTACTAAGGTCTATACTGACTTCAGCCTGATCCTGATCTTTGAAATCTATAATTGGAGCAAAGCCTTGAACATTGAAATCTTCATCATTCACTGTAATGGTACTGTGGGTCCGATTGTTTTTGGTAAGCAATGTCCATCTTGGACAATCCTGACAGTGGCCAGCCAGGTTAAAGCCTATTTTATTAAGCAGATAATACCTTTGGTTGCCTGGGTCAACTACCCAACGTACACCGTTTAGGTCAAATACAAAGGTGCCCGCATCCATGTTTCCATGACTCAATTGGGCCTTTCCGCCTTTCATCCCTGCAAAATAATCCGAGTCTCCCCTAAAAATAGCGATAGGATTTGTGCCTTTTCCAAGCCAGTTTTGGGCTATTTTACCAGTGTTTTTCGGATCCATCTGCGAAAGCCAAACGAGGCCAAGTCCTGCAAACCTTCCAGCCTCTTTTGGATTTTGAAAAAAGGAGTGATCAAAATACAACGCATCAGCCGTTTTTGCACCAAACCAAGACAGTAAAAGGGCAACACCTCCATTGTATTTGTCTCCTGAATCTGCAAAATTGAAATAGTTGCCTGATGGGGCAGTGGCGTTTAGTAGGAATTCGGCGCTTTTCATAAATCCGGGACTTTCTGAAATCCCAAAATCTGAGCCAAATGCAGTCTCTAGCGTATTTGAAGCAATGATCGTATAACTTGTCCCATAACCCCAATAGGAAGGGCCTTCAGGATATACTCCATCTGGTGCGTATTCTTTTAAGGAATTGGGGAGTTTATCCAAGGCCCTGGAAATGGTTTTTGCTGCAAGTTCAGGATCAACATCCGCCACAGCTAAAGATGCGGCAATCATGCCTCCATGACATACAGCATTCCAATTGTTATGTCCGTTGATCCAAAACATTCTTTCTCCATCTTCATTGAAACTGGGTATTATTCCTTTTTCAATCAGTGCTTTCTTAGCCAGACTGACAGTCGTCTTTGGCAAATCCTCTCCAGCCCAGTCCAGTGCTAAGGCTACACCGAAAGACATTTCAGCAATGTCAAGAAAGTGCTGCGGGTTCCAATCAGAAAAGGCACAGACCGCCTTCAATTCCACGTCTATTCGCTGCAATATTTCTGGCTGGCGTTCAATTCTATATACCATGGCAAGTGTACTCATTCTTTGAATCAGCTCTCTGGAAACAAACAAAAGCCGAAATCCTTCGAGCTCTCTTTTTAGGAGAGGTTGGTCAAGAATGCCTTTGGCTTCCTTTTGCAGGTATTGGTAATAGGATTGCATTAGAGGATCTGATTGTAATTTCTCTTTCAGTGTCCTTTCGATAGTAGGAGTAAGGATGAGTTTAGGAGAGGTCCTTTTTAAATTTCTTTTTAAATAGGCAGCAGTAATTGGGTTTTCCAATTTCTCTTTGGGAGATGTTGCCGAGGTTTGGGCTTGATTTACTGACAAAAATCCTGTCAATATAAAAAAAGCCAAAAACGATAAAAAGCTGAATAATCGGTGACTGTGCATGGGGTTTAGGTTATCGGATCTGGGTTTAATGTTCCCTTGTCCTTTTTAAGTACTTTTTTTAGTTTCATTCACAATGCTATCTCAAAATAGGAGATTGTAAAGTCAATATAAATAAAATATTACAATTGGATTCGATTGCTCTGAATTGACATTGAATCCAAAATAGGCAGTGGATTAAATGTCGAAACCTCTCATTCGCTAAATTATTTTGTGGTGGATATATTTCCTGATAGGTGGGGAGATCCTATTCATAGTGTGAGTTGTACGCTAATTAAAATCCGGAGGTAAAAATGGGTACCTAGTTTACCAGTGTTATAAGACCATTTGTTGGGAAATAAATTATCTTGTAACAAATAGGGGTGTAAACACTTTTGTAAATATTTAATAGTCATCATTCCTTCTAAATTGATAATTTAAAATATAAATGATGATTTATTAAATGGGATAGTTATATTGTTAATTGAGTAATAATCTATTTAAAATAAGTAAGTAATATAGATGTTATTTAGGAAGTTCATTATAAATTATTATTTTTATTAAAAATTAGATCTTTTGTAAACTGTCCACTCAATTTTATTAATAAGAAATCTAGGTATAACTTTCTAAATGTCTTTTTATTATGAAGTATAAGTATTTATTGACTCTTGTCTGTGTTTTAATTGTGTTTTCTTCGGTAGCACAAACCTTTTCCCCGGCATTTCAAGGGTTTAGTAGAAAAAAAACCACTTTTATAACCCTTAAAAATGGGACTGAGATGTCTGTGGTAGTTAAAAAATTGTTTTTTAAAAAGGGGTTAATCGATGATTTAAAAGTAGAAAGGTCTAGTGATGGGAAAAAAGTCAAGATAAATCCAGAGGAAATTGACCATATGTATATTCCGCCTAGTACTCTTGCTAAATTGAACCAGTTTATGGACGCAAGTTCTGATATTACTAAATTACAAGATAACGAATTATCATCGGAGCACTTGGATGATGGTTACCTCTACATGGAATCATCTAATGTTCAGGTGAAAAAGAATAAAACACAATATTGTATGATGCAGGTAATGAATCCTACTTTTAGCAAAAAAATAAAAATATACAATGATCCATTTGCAAAAGAATCTGCCAGTGTTAGTTTCGCTGGAATGAAGGTTGCAGGAGGGCTAGACAAGTCCTATTATATCAAAAAAAATGGCGAAGATTTAGCGAGACGTATTAAAAAAAATGAATATAAAAAGGACATGGAAGAGCTCTTTGCGGAATGTCCAGCTGTGATTGAAAAGTATAAAGATGATCCTAAATGGGTAGATTTTGAACAATTCGTTTACGATTATTCAACGATGTGTGACTAAATAATCTAGTTTAATTTATTGAAAGAGGATTGTAATCGATTGGGCAATATTTAGCTGATTTATTATAAATTTTGAACAATAGGCATTATTCAGTTAGGCTTCCTTTGTTATATAGCTTTTTGCTGCAAAAAAACAATTAAAATCATGCGTTCACATATTTATCGACATAAGGCAATAGAGTTGTTTTACATTGAGAAGTAAATATTGGAAACCAGCTATTTTAGCGTTAATACTACTAAGTAAATGCTTAGAATAAAGGAGTTGACAATTATTTTAGGTAAAGGCTTAATTTTCTATTATCTTTCTAAAAAAAATTAGACCTATATTTTTATGGAAAGTCCAATCTCCTCGAATGAATTCGATAGACTGTTAGCATTGGCCGATTACGATTTAGATAATCAAGAATTAGAAGGCCAGCTTAAAGACCTTACCAAATTGGCTGCTAAGGTAGCCGGGACGGATATTTCGCTTGTAAATTTGATTGATGCTGTAACGCAGTGGAGTGTCGCGAGTGAAGGCTTGCCTGTGATGCAATTGCCAAGAGAAGAGTCTGTTTGCCAATATACCATCATGGAAAACCACTCTCTTGAAATTAAAGACCTATCGAAAGATGAGCGATTTAAAAATAAGGTTTATGTGGCTGCAGATCCCAACCTGAGGTATTATTTAGGTGTCCCGTTGACAACCGAAGCTGGGTATAATCTTGGGGCATTGTGTGTGTTGGATACGAAATCGAGAGTTATTAGTCCTGAGAAGATTGATCTTTTGGAAATTATTGCCGGTGAGATCATGAACAGGTTAAAAATTATTAAGTCTGTAAGTGAATTGAAATCCAAGGTAAAGGATTCATTGGAGAGGCAAGAGCAAGTAGCCCATGATATCAGAGGACCAATAGGTGGAATCATAGGTTTAGCACAGATCATCAAAGAGCAAGGTGACCAAAATAAGTTGGACGATGTCCTTGAATTTATTAAAGTTATTCAAAGTAGTAGCCAATCTTTATTAGAATTGGCTGATCAAATATTGACCACGCATGATAAACAAAAACATGTCCCTGCTTTAACGAATGAGGGCGAATATACCCTCGAGATATTAAAGGAAAAGCTTGAAAATTTATATGGGGTTCAAGCCAACCAGAAAAAGGTTATATTTAATGTTGAGGTGATCGGTATGAATTTGGAAATGCGATTTCCAAAAGCAAAACTACTTCAAATAATGGGTAATCTGATTTCCAATGCTATCAAGTTTACTCCTGAAGGAGGTTCTGTTAGCATCGGAATTAGTCTTACTGAAAAAAATTACCGAAAGGAGTTGAAGTTAGAAGTAAAGGATACTGGAGCAGGAATGAAAAAAGAGCAAATTGAGGAAATTATGAGGGGAGAGGGGAAAACAACAGACGGAACAGCAGGCGAGAAAGGTTATGGTTTTGGCTTACCCTTGGTTAAACACTTAATAGACTCAATGGGAGGGGTTTTAAAAATTGATTCTAAAATAGGTGAGTTTTCAAGGTTTGAAGTAAAATTGCCTGTTTGATTTCAAAGGAGTAATTTAACCCGGATTATGTAATAGGATTTCTCCGTCCTGACCCATGTCAGGGGTGAAGCCTGTCCCGTCTTTACGAGAAGTGTTGCAATCGCAAGAAAATCAGGCTGTTTGAAGATTTTTGCATAGCACCGGTATGGTGAAATTGAAAACAGCAACGATTGGGTGTTTTGAAGTGATTTCAGCTCGTAATAGATTGTCTATTGTGTATTTCGAGTTAAAGGACCATGAACGCTAATTTCTGATTTTATCTGAGGCTTCAAATATTAAATAGCTTAAATTTGAGGCCGACTGGGACCTGTCACAGAAACCCATAATGGCATTTTTTTCTGAAAAAATTCCCATAAAACCCTTTCGTGATTAACTTTCAATCCTT